>CAWUKP010000186.1:0-5494 GCA_963922975.1 uncultured Spongiivirga sp.
CTGCCGAAAGGTGGGAGAGTAGGTCGCCGCCCACTTATACTAAAAGCCCCTTCACTTGAATGTGAAGGGGCTTTTTTGATGAAATAGTTTTTCTGCTTCTACGAGAGAAAATAGCAAATCACTATATCATTACAAGAAAATATTAGCGGGCAACCGCAGGGAGATCTCCTTTTTCCTTTGTTGGGAGTGTACTGGTTCCCATTAAAAACTCGTCGACCTGACGGGCAGCTTCTCGACCTTCGGAAATCGCCCAAACAATTAGGGATTGTCCCCTTCGTGCATCACCAGCCACAAATACATTTTTAAGACTGGTTTGGTAGTCGTTAGGGTTGGTTGAAATGGAATTGCGTTCATTCATTGCTAAACTCAGTTGTTCGGGAATAGTAGCTTCCGCTCCTGTGAATCCCAGCGCTAATATTGCCATATCGCAGGGCCATTCTTTTTCAGTTCCAGGAATTTCTTTCAGCTGTGGACGTTCCCCTTTTATAGAAATCCACTCCACTTCTACAGTCTTTAAAGCGACTAGTTCATCTTGCTCATTGCCAATGAATTCCTTTGTCGCAATGGCCCAATTTCGTTCCACACCTTCTTCATGTGAACTGGTAGTTTTTAAGGTGAAAGGCCAGTAGGGCCAAGGGTGCTCCTCGGAGCGTATCTCGCTTGGCATGGCCATGATTTCAAAATTAGTGACAGAACGTGCTCCTTGCCTATTGGAGGTTCCAATACAGTCAGAACCCGTATCTCCACCTCCGATTACAATGACGTGTTTGCCTGTAGCCGACAAGTCAGCGGCAGGGTCTTCGATACGATCGAGTACTTTGTTCTGTTTTTTTAGAAAATCCATCGCCTGAATGACACCTTTAAGACGACTACCTGTAATAGGAAGTTTACGTTTGATAGTAGCTCCAATAGCTAAAACTGTGGCGTCAAACTCCATAAGCTTTTCTACGGAAAAGTTATTCCCAACATCAATATTGGTCTTGAATTTTATACCTTCTGCTTCCATCAATCGCACACGACGATCAATGATATCCTTCTCTAGTTTGAAATTAGGGATTCCGTAGCGTAGCAAACCTCCAATCTTATCGTCGCGTTCAAACACTGTTACTGAATGTCCTGCGCGGTTCAATTGCTGGGCAGCGGCTAGGCCGGCAGGTCCAGAGCCTACTACCGCAACGCTCATTCCTGTTCGCTTTGTGGGTGGGTTAGGAACAATCCAACCTTCTTTAAAGCCCCTTTCCACAATAGATTTCTCAATCATTTCGATGGCAACGGGCGGACTCGTAATTCCAAGCACGCAGGCAGATTCACAGGGAGCAGGGCACAACCTTCCTGTAAATTCAGGGAAGTTGTTCGTAGCATGTAAAACTTCCAGCGCTTCCTTCCAGTCGCCACGAAAAACGGCATCGTTGAAGTCGGGAATCATATTTCCCAAAGGACAACCGCTGTGACAAAAGGGCACTCCACAATCCATACACCGAGCTGCCTGATCCTGCTGTTGCGCTTCAGATAGAGCGACGGTGAATTCCTCATAATTCTTGAGTCTTTCTTCCACCTTCAGGTTGGTTTCATCTTGCCTTTCAAATTCTATAAATCCTTTGTACTTGCCCATCGCTATGCTGTAGTTTGTAATTGTTCTTCTTGTTCTTTGGCCAGTCTTATTAAAGCCTTTTTGTATTCCACTGGAATGATCTTGATGAAATTGCTACGTTCTGTTGACCAATTCTCAAGAATGCGTTGTCCTATTTCACTTTGTGTATGCTTGGTATGGTTTTGCACTAATCGCTTTACTTCTTTCAGATCATCACTTTGAAGATCTTCAATATCTATCATGCTAACATTCAAGTGTTTTTCATCGAATGCTGCTTCTTGATTGTACAAATAGGCCACCCCGCCGCTCATTCCGGCCGCAAAATTGCGTCCAATTTTACCGAGCACCACAACTGCGCCGCCTGTCATGTATTCGCAACCGTGATCGCCTATACCTTCAACCACGGCTTTCATCCCGGAGTTTCGCACACAGAAACGTTCGCCAGCAATTCCATTAATGTATGCCTCTCCTTTGATAGCACCGTAGAAGGCCACGTTACCAATAATGATATTTTGATTAGAAGGAAAGCTTGCTGTTTCTGGTTTCTTCACGATCAACTTTCCACCAGATAGCCCTTTTCCGAAATAGTCATTGCTGTTACCAATAATTTTGAGTGTTAGGCCTTGAGTGACGAATGCGCCAAAACTTTGTCCAGCTGAGCCGGCAAACTCAATATTCAAGGTATCTTCAGGCAGCCCTTTTCCCCCGTGAATTTTGGTAATTTCATTGCTCAAAATAGCGCCAACAGTACGATTGGTGTTTTTGATATCATAAGACAAGTGCATTTTGTCTTTTCTATAAATCGCAGGATGCGCGTCACTGATGATTTGAAAATCTAAGACATCCTCTAACTGATGGTCTTGCTTTTTCGTATTGTAAACTTCAACATCATCTTCTACGCTCGGTTTGTATAGAATCTTTGAGAGATCAATGCCTTGAGTTTTATAGTGTTCCAGAGCCTCTGTCATATTCAGTTTTTGGAGCTGCCCCACCATTTCATTAACAGTTCTAAAACCGAGTTGCGCCATGATCTGTCGCAACTCTTGGGCGATGAAGTACATAAAATTGATCACGTGTTCTGGGGTGCCTTTGAAATTTTTGCGTAAGTCAGGATCTTGAGTGGCGATCCCTACAGGGCAGGTATTTAAATGACACGCACGCATCATAATACAACCTGAAGCAACTAGTGGAGCCGTGGCAAAACCAAACTCTTCCGCCCCTAAAAGACAGGCAATAGCAACGTCTCTTCCTGTTTTTAATTGACCGTCGCATTCAATGGCTACACGGCTGCGTAAGTCGTTCATTACCAAAGTTTGATGTGCTTCTGAGATTCCCAATTCCCAAGGAAGCCCAGCATGTTTTAAGGATGTAAGCGGTGAAGCACCAGTACCACCGTCGAAACCAGAGATCAAAATCACATCGGCTTTAGCCTTGGCTACACCCGCTGCAATAGTTCCAACTCCGACTTCAGAAACCAGTTTCACATTGACACGAGCATCGCGATTGGCATTTTTTAAATCAAAGATGAGTTGTGCCAAGTCTTCGATAGAGTAGATGTCGTGGTGTGGTGGAGGACTAATCAAACCCACATAAGGCGTTGAATTTCGTACTTCGGCAATCCATGGATAAACTTTTTCGCCCGGTAATTGTCCGCCCTCTCCAGGCTTGGCTCCCTGGGCCATCTTTATTTGGATTTCAGCTGCATTGGTCAAATATTCTATAGAAACTCCAAAGCGTCCTGAAGCTACTTGTTTAATGGCCGAGTTACGCCAATTTCCATCTAAATCTTTGTGGAAACGTTGTGGATCTTCACCGCCTTCACCAGAGTTGCTTTTTCCTCCGATTCTATTCATGGCAATGGCCAAATTCTCATGCGCTTCCTTGCTGATAGAGCCGTAAGACATGGCCCCAGTTTTAAACCTTTTGACGATGTGAGTCCAGGGCTCGACTTCTTCAATCGGAATCGGATCTAAACCTGTAAATTCAAAAAGGCCACGCAAGGTCATCAATTGCTTACTCTGCTTATTGATTTCATCAGCGTACACCTCATAGCTCTCCCACTGATTTTGGCGGACGGCCTGTTGGAGTTTCGCAATGGTGGTTGGATTGAACATGTGATGCTCGCCATTTCTTCTCCAGCGATACTCACCACCAATATCCAAACGGGTGAACCCTTCTGGTACTTGCGAAAAGGCGTGTTGATGGCGATTGGCGATTTCCTTTTCTATCTCATAAAGACCAATCCCTTCAATTCTGGTGGGTGTACCTGTAAAATATTTGCCAATGAATTTGGTGTGCAGTCCTAAAGCTTCAAAAATTTGCGCTCCTCGATAAGAATGTAGGGTAGAGATCCCAATCTTATTCATGATTTTAATTAGACCTTTTGCGATTGCCTTATTAAAATTGTCAATAGCCTGTTCGGCATTGAGGCCAAGAATGGTCTTCGCCTCCACAAGGTCTGTAATGATCTCATTGATCATATACGGATTGATGGCACTGGCACCATAGCCAAAAAGGCAGGCAAAATGATGGGGTTCTCGCGGCTCGGCAGATTCTATGATGATACCAAATGAAGAGCGATTCTTTTTAAGTTTGAGCGCATGATGAACATAAGAACAAGCCAGTAAAATTGGAATTGGCGCCTGCTCTTCATCTACTCCTCTGTCAGAAAGTATGATGATATTGGCTCCATCTTCCACCGCTGCATCAACTTGGTGAATAATGGTGTCTAATGCATTCTCAAGACCATTCATTCCCTTGCTGACTGGATATAGGGTAGAGATCGCAACTGTTTTAAAATCTGGATGCTCAATAAATTTGATCTTATCTAAGTCTTCGTTGGAAATGACAGGGTTCTGAATTCGAAGTTTTTTTGCTTGCGCCGCATTGATGTCGAAAATATTCTTGTCTTGACCGATGGAGAGGCTGATGTCTGTAATCAATTCTTCGCGAATGCCATCAAGTGGCGGATTAGTCACTTGCGCAAAAAGTTGCTTAAAATAATTGTACAGCAGCTGCGGTTTTGAAGACAGAACGGCCAGCGGCGTATCTGTTCCCATAGAACCGATAGATTCTTTTGCCTTCACACTCATGGGCTGGACAATGGTTTTGATATCTTCCTGAGTATATCCAAACACTTTCAATCGCGTGTTTTTATCGGTCTTCTCTACAGGTGTCTTGTTGCCTGTGTAAGCCACATCTGCCAAGGGAAGCAAATTTTCATTCAACCATTGGCGGTACGGCCGTTTGGAGGTAATGAGCTTTTTGATCTCCTCATCTTCCACTATGCGACCTTCGTTCATGTTCACCAAAAACATTCGCCCGGGTTCTAAGCGTCCGTGCCTTTCAACATTTTCAGGTTTGATATCCAAAACTCCTGTTTCAGAGGACATCACCACGTACCCAGATTTCGTAACTGTATATCGTGAAGGTCTCAGCCCGTTTCGATCTAGCAAAGCACCGATGTAGCTTCCGTCAGTAAAAGGAATAGACGCTGGGCCGTCCCAAGGCTCCATAATACATGCATTGTACTCATAAAAGGCCTTTTTATCATCAGACATGCTCTCATGCTTTTCCCATGCCTCAGGAACAAGCATCATCATCACTTCTGGCAGCGAACGCCCGGTGGCTAACAACATTTCTACCACCATGTCCATGGATGCTGAATCTGACTTTCCTTTGAGGACAGTAGGGAGCATACGTGATAAATCTTCTTCAAAGAGATGACTTTTGAAAAGTTCCTCGCGTGCGCTCATTCGACTCAAATTTCCCCGGATCGTATTAATTTCACCGTTGTGACACATATAACGGAAAGGTTGTGCTAAATCCCAGGTTGGAAAGGTGTTGGTCGAAAAACGTTGGTGCACAAGGGCTAGGCGCGTTACAACCCTTTGATCTGAAAGA
>CAWUKP010000187.1:0-5480 GCA_963922975.1 uncultured Spongiivirga sp.
CTCCGATGGCACCGCCAAAGTGTGCGGTGTGCCCAATATTGCCCAAGCGTGTTTTCATACCGTAAATAGAGTACAGCAAATAACCAATACCAAAAATATAAGCCGGAATAGGAATGGGCAGAAAAAAGAACATCAATTTCATGCCTGGATACAACAAGATTGCTGAATACAAAATACCCGTGACCGCTCCACTAGCCCCAACGGCACTGTAGTGATATTCATCTTTGTGAAAGCCCAAAGCCAATAAGCTTCCAAAGAGTAAGCTTATGATGTATAAGATTAAAAATCGTCCTTGACCAAAGTTGGTAATCACCACATCTGCAAAGAAATACAGAGTGAGCATATTGAAGAGCAAGTGAGTGATATCTACATGTAAAAAACCTGAAGAAAACATCCGGAACTGCTGCCCACGTCGGATGGAACCGATGTGAAACTTGTACTTCTCAAAAAAATCAAAGTCATTAAACCCTCTGAAAGAAATCAGTGCATTGACCCCAATAATGGCAATGGTCACCAGGCTAATGTTCAAATTCATAAGTGGGTATTAAAGACTCAAATATAGCTATATTTGCCGAACAAGATTCGTCAATGCAACTACTTGTTTTTATCCTAGCCTATCCGCTTTTGCGACTGGTTTCATGGCTTCCTTTTAGACTACTATACGCGCTTTCTGATGGCGTTTACTTTTTAGTCTATCGCGTGATTGGCTACCGAAAAAAAGTAGTGCGAGGCAATCTTGACTTGGTCTTCCCTGAAAAATCTGAAACAGAGCGTAGAACTATTGAAAAACAGTTCTACAAACACATGTGCGATATGTTTCTAGAAATGATCAAGACCATGGGAATGTCGCAAGAACAACTTCAGCAACGGTTCACCTTTACCAATTTAGAAGTATTACATGCCATAGAAGCACAAAACAAAAGTGTCATGTTGATGTTTCCGCATTATGCCAGTTGGGAATGGTCGCCTGCGTTGGGTGCACACATACAGGCCAAGGGCTACGGCATCTACCAACCTATTGTAAACAAGTACTTTGACCAGATGGTTCGCAATATTCGTAGCAAGTTTGGGGCCACACTTATCACCACCAAGGAAACGGCGAGCACAGTACAGCGCAATAAAGAAGAAGGTGTTTTGGCAACCTATGGAATTCTCAGCGATCAATCACCCCAACCCCATCGCGCTTTTCACTGGACCGAATTTATGGGCATCAAAGTACCTGTACATACAGGTGCAGAAATGCTTTGCAAGAAACTAGATCTTCCCGCTGTATTTCTCAAAGTGAAGAAACTAAAACGCGGCCATTATCAGGGAAGTTTTGTAGTCCTTGCTGAAGATTCAAGAACTTTTGAAGATTATGCCATTACAGATGCGTTCTTGGCCGAAACAGAAAAATCGATTCGCGAAGCTCCACAGTACTATTTTTGGACTCATAAACGGTGGAAACACCGCAACAAAGTACCCGAAGCATTTCAATAGATTGTCTTCATGACTTTTATCAGCTTTCGCCAGCAATAGTGTTCTTAGTTTAGTGCTTATAATCTGCACTATGACCGACTTAGAAATCGCCAAGAAGGCCAGCCTAAAACCCATCACAAAAGTTGCGAAAGCCTTAGGAATTCCTGCAGAGGATGTCGAATTATACGGAAAATCTAAGGCCAAGATTCCCCTAAAATATATTGATCTCAAGAATGTTCAGAAATCCAACCTCATTCTGGTCTCTGCCATTTCTCCTACTCCTGCTGGAGAAGGAAAAACGACCATGTCAATTGGATTGGCAGACGCCTTGAACCGATTGAACAAAAAGACAACCGTTGTACTTCGTGAACCTTCATTAGGGCCTGTTTTCGGAATTAAAGGAGGCGCCACGGGAGGCGGTTATTCGCAAGTGTTGCCGATGGAAGACATCAATTTGCACTTTACAGGCGATTTCGATGCTATCGAAAAGGCACATAACCTGCTGGCTGCTCTGATCGATAATAATATTCAAAGCAAAACAGCCTCTTTGGGTTTGGATCCGAGAACCATTTCATGGAAACGTGTGGTAGACATGAACGACCGGTCGCTGCGGCATACCATCGTTGGTTTAGGAGGAACGGGGTCAGGGATTCCTCGTGAAACAGGCTTCGATATCACAGCTGCCTCAGAGATCATGGCGATTTTATGTTTAGCTGAAAATTTGGCTGATCTTAAAGCCAGATTGGGCAATATATTCATTGGTTTTACCTTCGACCGAAAACCTATCTATGCACGCGATCTCAAGGCGCAGGGTGCTATGGCCACCTTACTCAAAGAAGCGATCAAACCTAATCTTGTTCAAACCCTAGAAGGAAATCCTGCGCTTATTCACGGAGGACCCTTTGCAAATATCGCTCAAGGCACCAATTCGGTGATTGCCACCCGCATGGGCATGACTTTTTCCGAGTACACCATTACCGAAGCTGGTTTTGGTTTTGATTTGGGAGCAGAGAAATTCTTCGATATTAAGTGTCAGAGTGCCAAGCTCTCTCCTAAAGCTGTGGTACTGACCACCACCATCCGCGCATTAAAGTATCACGGAGGAGCTGATCTGAACAATCTCGTCAAAACAGACGTCAAGGCTTTAGAAAAAGGCTTTCCCAATTTGGAGAAACACGTAGAGAATATCAAGCGTTTCGGATTGACACCTATTATTGCCGTCAACCTATTTTCTACGGACGCACTAGAAGAAATCAAAAGTCTGCAGGAAGAAGCTAAAAAATTAGGAGTAGCCTGTGCCATTGCAGATGTCTGGGGAAAAGGTGGTGAAGGCGCCTTGGAATTGGCAAAACAAGTCATAGAAGTTGCAGAAAGTACCGAAGACGCATTTAGGCCTTTATACGATTGGGAACTGCCTGTGAAGGAAAAAATCGAATTGGTGGCCACCAAAATTTATGGCGCACAACACGTGGACTACAACTCAAAGGCCAAACGCGACTTAAAGACCATTGCCGACCTCAAACTGGAACATTTACCTGTCTGTATTGCCAAAACACAAAAATCACTTTCCGACAACCCGAAACTGTTAGGACGACCGAAAGACTTTATCATCACCGTTCGTGAAATAGAAATTGCAGCTGGAGCAGGCTTTCTGATTCCGATTACCGGTAATATCATGCGCATGCCAGGTTTACCAGCACATCCAGCCTCTGAACGCATTGATATTGACGCCCACGGCAATATTACAGGCTTATTTTAGTAGGAAGCATTATCGGGCAATCATTTTGATCTCTTCAATGAATCGATCTGCCAAGGCGTCGGCATCTTGCTGGGTGCTTGCTTCTGTATAAATACGAATGATCGGTTCCGTGTTTGATTTGCGCAAGTGCACCCAATTCTCCGGAAAATCAATTTTTACCCCATCAACGGTGGTGATGTTTTCATGTGCATACTTGTCATGCATGCTTTTCAGAATTCCATCAACATCCAAACCAGGAGTCAACTGAATCTTCTTTTTACTCATGAAATAGGCCGGGTAACTTGCCCTCAAGGCACTCACAGAAATTTGTTGCTCCGCCAAGTGGGTTAAAAATAAGGCGGTTCCTACGAGTGCGTCGCGTCCATAATGCGAAGCTGGATAGATAATTCCACCATTGCCTTCACCCCCAATCACGGCATCGTTCTTTTTCATTAAAGTTACTACGTTTACTTCCCCAACGGCTGCCGCCTCGTAGTTTCCGTTGTGTTTTTCTGTGACATCGCGCAGTGCTCTGGAAGACGAAAGATTGGAAACCGTGTTTCCAGGTGTTTTACTCAACACGTAGTCTGCACAGGCTACCAGCGTATATTCCTCTCCAAACATTTCGCCTTCCTCTGTAATAAAGGCCAGGCGGTCTACATCGGGATCGACCACGATACCCAAATCGGCTTTCTCTTTCACAACCAACTCACAAATATCGGTGAGGTGCTCTTTCAAGGGTTCAGGATTATGAGGAAACTGTCCGTTGGGCTCGCAATACAATTCTACCACTTCTACGCCCAACCTTCGTAACAACTTTGGAATGGCAATACCGCCGGTAGAATTCACACCATCAACCACGGCCTTGAAACCAGCAGCTTTGATCTTTTCGACATCCACCAACTCCAATTGCAGCACTTCATCAATATGCAAGTCAATGTAATTGTCTTTTTGAACCACAGTCCCTAAGTCGTCCACCTCCGCAAACTGAAATGCATCACTTTCTGCGATTTCCAAAATATGCTGACCCTCTGCCCCACTCAGAAATTCGCCCTTCGCATTTAACAATTTCAAAGCGTTCCATTGTTTCGGATTATGGCTGGCGGTTAAAATGATCCCGCCCGTTGCATTTTCCAATGGCACGGCAATTTCTACGGTTGGTGTGGTCGACAAACCGAGGTCAATCACATCAATACCGAGCCCTACCAAGGTATTCATGACCAAACTTTGAATCATTTCACCAGAAATACGCGCATCACGACCTATCACCACCACAGATCGTTCTTGTGGGTTTTGGCCTTTCAACCAAGTACCGTAAGCCGCGGCAAACTTTACTGCATCAATAGGCGTGAGATTATCATTGATGGTACCACCAATGGTACCTCGTATTCCGGAAATCGATTTGATCAGGGTCATTCGTTACAAATTTTCGCAAATATACAATTCTGATGAGCTTGGCATTTGATGAATTCGTAAATTTAGCTAGTGAATTTTCTCGCACATATTTATCTCTCCTTCGGTCACAAAGAAATCACGGTGGGGAACTTCATCGCAGATAGTATCCGAGGAAAGAAATACTTGAAATACCCAAAAGGTGTGCAGCGTGGAATTTTATTGCATCGCCATATCGACACCTTTACCGATGCCCATCCCACTTTTCGACAGAGTACCAAAAGGTTGCACGCCAACTTTGGACACTACAGCGGTGTCATCGTTGATATTTTCTACGATCACTTTTTAGCGAAGAATTGGGAACGGTACCACAAGCAACCCCTGGAGGCTTTCACCCTAGAATTCTACGAATTGATTGAAGACCATTTCGACATCCTGCCTGAAAATGTGCAACGTATGATGCCGTACATGATGGCCGATAATTGGTTGCTGAGTTACGCACAGTTAGATGGAATCGCCAGAGTGCTGGAGGGACTGAATCGAAGAACCCAAAATCGATCTAAGATGAATTTCGCTATCTTAGACCTAGAAGCGCATTATCCAAAATTTGAAGCCGAGTTCTTTAGCTTTTTTGACGAACTCATCCTTTCTTCAAAACAAAAATTAAGCAGTCTATGCGAAACATAATTCTTTCCCTCTCCCTTATTGTTCTTTGTATTTCTTGTTCGCAAAAAAAAACGCCAACTCAAGGAGTAATAGCCGAAAAAGCCATGGTCGTTTCCGCAAGAGCGGAAGCCTCACAAATTGGCCTCGACATTCTACAAAAAGGAGGGAATGCTTTTGATGCCATGGTAGCCACAGAATTGGCTCTGGCCGTCGCATACCCGTATGC
>CAWUKP010000188.1:0-5465 GCA_963922975.1 uncultured Spongiivirga sp.
GTATTTGGCTTTCTGACGGTAATCGTTGAGTACAAAACCAATGTGATCTACTTCTTCTTTCTTGTACTTCTCATTGATAATGCGAAGCATAGGTTTTTTGGTGTAGTCTTGACGCACCATGTAGATGGAGGCGTCTGCAAACTTCATCAGATCAATAGCATCTGCCACCAGGCCTAATGGCGGTGTATCTAGAATGACGTAGTCGTAGTCTTCTTTCAGCTTCAGAATGAGTTCGTCCATTTTATCGCTGATCAATAACTCGGCAGGGTTTGGAGGCACTGGGCCAGAAGTTACCACGTGCAAGTGCTCGTTCTGGGTGGGTTGAATAATTTCGTCGTATTGTTTTTGTCCGATGAGGTAATTCACCACACCAATATCGTTGGTGATATTAAAATCACCGAATATCTTCGGCTTGCGGAGATCCAGCCCAACCAACACGGTTTTCTTTCCGCTGAGCGCGAAAACAGACGCTATATTGATCGAACAGAACGTTTTTCCCTCTCCACTAACGGAAGAAGTAATCATGAGCGTTTTGGTACTCTTCTCGTCCGTATTCTTGAACAAATACTGCGTACTTGATCGTATGGCCCTAAACGATTCTGCCACGGAAGAGCGCGGTCTTTCTAAAACGGCCAAATTGTTGGAAGCATTACTCCTCCCTACTACGCCCACAACAGGAATGGTAGAAATATTGATGATGTCTTGCGGACTGTGAATATTGTTGTCCAAGAAGGTCATCAGTAGCAAAAAAGCCAGCGGAATCACAAGTCCTGCGGCTCCTGAAATCATGTACTTCTGACGTGTATCTGGTGCAATCGGAGCTTGACCTAAATCTTTTGCTTGATCAATGACGCGAACGTCCGAAACATTTGCCGCCTTTACAATGCTCGCTTCGTTGCGCTTGCTGAGCATCAGGCTGTAAGTCGCTTCGCTAATGTTGTAGCTACGCTGAATATTGAATAGTTGCTGTTCTTCTTCTGGCAGCTTGCTGAATTCAAATTGAATGCGCCCCTTGCGCTGTTGGTTGTTGTTCAACTCGATCTCAATACTACGTCGTTCTGCACTGATGTTTTCGAGTAATACGCTTTTAACCGCATCGATTTGCTGGTCAATTTCCTGAAAGTAGAGCGGGTTTTTTACCTGTGCAGCCAATTTGGAGCGTTCTACGGAAAGACCCACAATACGGCTCACATTTTCACCTATACTAGGACTTGAAATCCCAGAAGTAGCAGGTGCCGGAAGATCTGCGTAGTTCTGTGCGCTGTTTAAATAGTTTTTCAACTGATCGAGATAGGACAGTCTGACGCGCACACTATTTTCCTCGTTCTCCAATTGCGACATTTGCTCGAGAATTCGAGTTCCTTTTGAGGACAAATCAAAGATTTGATTCTGTTTGCGATAGTCTTTCAAGCGATCTTCTTCCTTCTTCAAAGAATCTGAAACCCTTTTTAGCTGTTGATCGATAAAATTGATGGTCCCCTCTGCGAATTCATTCTTCTGGTCTAGTTGCTTCACCTTCAAAATCTGAACCGTGGCATTCAAATAATCGGCCATGATAGAGCGGTTGGGTCCTGTCAGCGATAGTATCAGCAAGGAAGCGCCTCTTGTTTTCACCGCAACATTGATACGCTTAAAATTGGCAATCTCGCCATTCAGGCTGGTAAACTTCAAAAAGTATTCACTGTTAGGTGTTAAGATGCCTCCATCTCTCCGTCTGATGGTAAAATTCATCCCTGGCAGATTCACTGCATCGTCAAATCTGTATTCTTTGGCTTCAAAGGTTGGATTCGCACCTACAGGTTGTGTTTTGTTCAAATTGTAGTTGATCGCGCGAACTGATTCCATTTCCTCAGTATTCACACTCAAAGTGAAGCGATTTTCGTCGAGGATGATCACTTTGATCGGAACATTGAGCAATTGGTACGCACTCTCGTCGATTTCTGCTACAAAGGGAGCTTCGGTGTGAATGTCTTCCATACGAAAACGACCTTCTCTCATGTAGTGAATGTAAGATTGAATCGTTCGCACCACTTCTTCGTTGTGATCACGAGAGGTCAAAATAGTCTTCGTGGTTTCAACTTTGTCACTAGCGCCTCCCCAATTAAAGGTTAGACTGGTATTCGCAGTGAAAAAAGGATTGTTTTCTTCTTTGATGGAAATAAGCGTGGAAACACGATACAAACGTTGCGCTCTTAGATTCAACCAATAGGCAACGCCCAAACCGATGAAGAGTGAGATCAATATGAGGTACCAATACCCTATGATGCGTTTTAAAAACGCATTGAAATCAAATAGATTTTGAGGGGATTTTGCGGTGAATTCGTTCTCTAGCATCTTCCTTCTTCCTTTAATTGATATTTCTCAACAAGAGCACCGTACTAGTAATCACTGAGATCACCGAAAAGATAGTGGTGAATGTTTGCAAGCCTGTAGTTCCTGTACCCAATGCTTTCTGCGGCAACGGCTTCACATAAATCATGTCGTTAGGCAAAATGTAGAAATAAGGCGAATTCATCAAATCTACTTTGGTCAAATCTAAGTGATGAATGCCTTTACCTGTGGGGTATTGCCGAATCAAAATCACGTCTTTTCTATCGCCAGTAAGGGTGATATCGCCTGCATTGGCTAGCGCCTCCAAAATATTTACTTTGTTCTGAAATAGTGTAACGGTACCTGGTCCGCCAACTTCACCCAAAACTGTATAATTTAATCCTGCAAGTTTGACGGTCACGTATAAGTTTGCTTGATTGGTAAGGTATTCGCTCAAAAGTCGATTTTCAATCTGTTCACGAATATCTTCCAAGGTGTATCCGAGCACATTCATCTCCCCTAAAATTGGGATGCGAATGTTGCCATGATCGTCCACCCCGTAGCCATTGAAGTATAAACCAGCACCGGCGTTACCGCCTCCGCCCTGTTCTTCAGTGACGTTGAACATACTCACCAACTCTTGGTTCTCTGCCTTGATGTTGATGTATAAAATATCGTTGATTTGCACTTTGTAAGGAGGGGTATTTTGGGTCAAAGCCAACAATTCCTCCTCAGCTGCCTCTTCTTGAAGGTAGACAGTTTGCTTGCGTGAAATACAAGACTGAAGTGATAAAAATAACAATAGCAGTAACGAAGTGATTCGTAACTTCATAGCATATAGGTTTAAGCAAATATAGAATTTAAGGCCAAATAATAAAATTAATGTTTGTATAATGCCCGATATGTGATGTTACTTTGCGCAAAACTGTGGCATAACTTGCCTAATCGACGAACTGCATGTTCCAATTTTTAGCTTTTTTGAGGTTTTTGAGGCGCGCTACCAACGCCCATGGAGTGCACTCTCCTTTTGTCTATGACCTGGTCACTAAATGCTTTTACAACTCCAAAAAATATCCCGAATACAAAGCACTAGACACCTATCGAAAAAAGCTTTTTTCGAACAACAATAGCATTGAGGTTATCGATTTGGGCGCTGGCTCCAAAACGATGAAAGGGCGCACACGAAAGATTCGTGATATTGCTCGGCACGCTGGAAGTTCTAAAAAGCGCAGCCAGCTGCTGTTTCGAATGACCAAGTATTTTCAAAGTAACGCCATACTGGAACTGGGCACCTCGTTAGGAATGGCCACCGCGGCTATGCAACTAGGCAACCCCAATGCAAAAATCATCACTTTGGAAGGTTGCCCAAACACCGCATCAATCGCCCGAAATCAGTTCAAGGCCCATGGTTGGGAAGACATTTCTGTGAAAGTAGGTGATTTTACAGAAAATTTACCGTTGATGAAAAGTGAATCGTTTGATTTGATTTTATTCGATGGAAACCATCAAAAAGAAGCGACCCTAGAGTATTTTCGGCAATTACTACCGACGGCGCACAACGACAGTCTGTGGATTTTTGACGACATCCATTGGAGTCGCGATATGGAAGAAGCCTGGGAGGTGATCAAAACCCATCCAGCAGTAAGCGTAACGATTGATACCTTTCAGTGGGGACTCGTTTTTTTCAGAAAGGAACAAGCCAAAGAACACTTCGTGATTCGAATTTGAAGGAAATTCACGAATTTTGAGGCATTCATACCAAAAAAGCTACGAAAAGATGAAAATATACACCAAAACTGGCGATAAAGGCACCACAGCCCTCTTTGGCGGTACCCGTGTGCCCAAGCACCACATTCGTATTGAAAGCTACGGTACGGTCGACGAACTTAATTCGCATATCGGCTTGGTTCGCGACCAAAAAATCGATGCCTTGAGTAAGAGCGCCTTGGTTAATATTCAAGACAAACTATTTACCGTAGGCGCTATTCTTGCGACAGATCCTGAGAAAGCCATCCTCAAAAGCGGAAAGAAGCGATTAAACATTCCGCTGATTTTGGACGAAGACATTCAGTTGCTAGAAGATGAAATGGACCGCATGAATGAGGCCTTACCCCCCATGACGCATTTCATCCTTCCCGGCGGTCATCCTACGGTGTCATTCTGTCATATTGCCCGTTGCGTCTGCCGTAGAGCAGAGCGATTGGCCACGCATCTATATGATAATGAGCCTTTTGACCCCAATACATTGAAATACCTCAACCGCCTATCTGACTACCTTTTTGTCTTGGCACGAAAGTTGTCCCATGACTTGCAAGCCGAGGAAATCAAATGGATTCCGAAGAAGATTGAAGAATAAAAAGACCTATCAATCTTCATTTTAGAATACAGGAGAAAAATGCTGAGTTATCAGGCCTGTCTATCACGCTCTTAGAAATATTGATCTAGGTTTCGAAAAATAACTTGCATTTCTCGCTTAAAAATTTATTTTTGCAGAAAATTTAAAAGGACAACACAAATGTATTGGACCCTAGAACTAGCATCCTATTTAAGTGATGCCCCATGGCCAGCTACAAAAGATGAGTTGATCGATTACGCGATTCGAACTGGTGCTCCACTGGAAGTAGTGGAGAATTTACAGTCAATCGAAGAAGAAGAAGACGAGATCTACGAATCGATTCAGGAGATATGGCCTGATTACCCCACAGAGGAAGATTACCTCTGGAATGAGGACGAATATTAAAAATAATATAAAGCAATTTAAGGCCTCTCTTTGAGGCCTTTTTTTTGCGTACTTTTAACCATTGAAGAAGTAAACGAAGGAGATGAGTATATTAAATTCTGTCATCAAAGTCTTTGTCGGTGATAAAGCCAAAAAAGACATTAAAGAAATACAACCCCTAGTCAATCAGATTAAAACCTTTGAGGCACAGTTGGAAGGACTTTCCAACGACGAGCTTCGGGCCAAAACTGCGGATTTTAAGCAACAAATCGCCCAAGGTCGCAGTGAAATAGATGCTCAGATCGCTAAACTGCGCGAAGAAATTAATCAAACCGAAGACATCGATCACAAAGAAGAACTCTACAACCAAATCGATGCCCTTGAGAAAGACGGCTACGAAGCTTCTGAAAAAGTACTCAACGACATTCTACCCGAA
>CAWUKP010000189.1:0-5452 GCA_963922975.1 uncultured Spongiivirga sp.
AAGTGTTTTTAATCCCTTTACTGGTGAGGATTATAACAAGATTCAACAGCAAGCCAAGAAAAGCATCGAAGCCAAATTACAGGGTTCTGATTTGCAAAAGAATGCAAAAAATCGATTGCTTAGCGAATTGTCAAAATTCTATGTGTTGACCAATGCAATGGGCTGGACTCTAGAATACAACGAAACTACCGTAGAGCGTTTGCAAGTGTTAGAAGAGCAGTTGCCTAAAAGCTAGAAGATTTTAGTTTTTTGAGTAGCGAATCAAAGCCTCCACCATCCGTAACTTCTACCTCATTGTCTTTTAAAATATAAGCGGCATGTTCGCTGCGGTTTCCTGTACTACAGTAGGTAACTACTGGTTTCCCTTTCGATTTGATTTCCTCCATTTTTGAGCGCAATTCATGCACAGGAATGTTGATGGCGCCATCTATATGGCCTTCTCGATATTCAAAAGGGTTACGTACGTCGATGATTAATTTGTTGGCCGCAGGCGGTGACGTTACTTTGGATTTCTTGGAGCCGAAGAGTCCCATGGTGTTTGGTATTGGTCATTAGTCTCTTCTAAGGTACTGAAAATGTTACAATACCATACTATTCTTGACCAACTGTACCCCATTATCGATAAGATGTCCAACTTCTGGGCGTTGCAGTTTTACGGCTTCTAAATGGGCTTCAATTTCATCGGCAAACTCATGATCGCCATTGGTAGTAGCCAGTTCATACAATTCAACCGCCAATAACCAATCTTCTGGATGGTCTTGTTCCAATTCTTCGAGCACTTTGTGTCGGGAGATTGTTCTATTCACGCCTTCGCGATACTCGCGGACTTGTTGGTACAATACTTCTAGGCGTTCTCGTTTGGCGGATTTTTTGGGTTTGATGGTTTGCTCAGAAGGAACATGATCTACGAGGTCGAAACTCTGCAAATCAGCAGGTCCGTTGAAAGCGGAGACTACTTCTTTCCCTACTGCCATATCGTACAAACCCCATGAAGGTTGAAAAAGCACTTCGTCTCCGTAAAGTACTGTACAGTTGGTAAAGGTGATCATGATGATTTTCCCTTGTAGGTTTCGTTTTCCGGTGAGAATTTCACCTTTCACCTGAATTCCACCTTCAAACTCTAAACTCACCTCTAAGCCTTCGTAGATGTCATAGGCACGAAGATCCCTTGGACTCATGTCTTCAATGGCGATGTTGATGCCTTTAAGCTTCCCCACAGGCGATCCAAAACCGTCTAGGTGTGCTTCGGTACCATGTCCGACCAATTCTTTTTCGCGATACGAAAGGGCAGTAGGCCCTTGAGTCTGCACATATACAGGTTTGCCTTCATGCTCAATAAAACGTGTGAAAACTCCAGAGATTTGAATACCTGTGCTCAATTCCAACGTTCCTAAAGAAGCTGACTGTATCAGCTTCTGGACACCTTCGAGTCCGCCTTTCCGAAGGGCCATGGTATTGGCAAATTCTTCCAGCACCAAACTGAGATGTGCAAAATCTGGTGTTACAAATAATTGCGGCTGCGGCTTTGTAATGTCGAACGATTGGTAAGCAGCCTTGATGGTGTAGGGTAGCTTTTGAACTTGGTCAGTCATGCACCATGCACTTTCTCCGATAGAGGAGAGTAGGCCGGCGCCGTAAATTTTCGGTTGGTCTACCGTGCCAATGAGGCCGTATTCAACAGTCCACCAGTGCAAATTTCGAATCAGGGCCATTTCGCTGGGTATCCCCATATTTTGTTGGAGGCTTTCAATGTGTTGCTCCGCTTTTTCTATGGCTTCTTGGGAAGTACCCTCTGCTTCTTTGATGATAGAAAGATGTCGAACTGCTTCATAAAGTTCGTAGTCTTTGGCACTAGAAATGGCTTTGCATCCAATCTCTCCAAAACGCCGCAAATACTCAGCATATTCTGGATTGGCAATAATAGGCGCATGCCCCGCGCCTTCGTGGATAATATCTGGGGCAGGCGTGTATTCAATATGTTCTAATTGACGAATATCTGAGGCAATCACAAGTACATTGTAAGCCTGAAATTCCATGAAAGCAGCAGGAGGAATAAACCCGTCTACAGCCACTGCGGCCCAACCGATATCTTTCAGGATACGGTTCATGCCATACATACTCGGAATATGCTCAATGGAAATCCCCGTTTGCTTAAGTCCCTCTGAATAAGAATGGTGCGCTACTTTGCTTAAATAGTCCACATTCTTACGCATCACATAGCGCCAAACGGCTTGATTTATAGGGGTGTAGTCTTCGTAGTTCTGAGGCTTGATAAACTGCTTTAAATGACTGGGCAGCTTCTCTAAAACAGGATTGCTTTCGTACACATCATTCATAGAAGCAAATTTACGAAAACGTTATCGAAACAGAAGTTAAAAAAACCACCCGAAGGTGGTCTTTTGTGATACTATTAACGCCCTCCCATGGCCGGCGATGGCGGGTAGGTCTTCATAATTTCGTTGACAAACTGCTTGATGCGCTCTTCTTTCTTCTCGACACTTTTGGTGCGCAGGGTACCAGAACCCTTGCCTTGCCAAACAAGTTCTTTTTTATTGGCATCAATCACATCGATATACAAGTCGCCCACTGTGCGGGTGCTTACGTTGTTGAAGCCGGGTCCAAAACCGCCCCAGGGGCCCCACCAGCCTCCCCAGCCCCAACCCCAGGCGCCTCCCCAGCCCCAGTTGTTGAATACGTCAACACGTTGACTCTCTTTGGTGAAGATACTTACCAGGATGTCTGGGTTCTCAGACTTGGTAAAGCCTTTGGCGACGAGCTCAGCTTCGATCGCTCGAAGAATTCGTTTCTTGTCTAAATCTGAAATCTCAGCCTCATCAATGCCGGGTTTAAAGAAGGCGAAGGATTTATACTCGTTGAAATTTGCTTGCTTGTCGTAGTCGGCTACGACGCTTATAGAAACGCAAGAACTCAAGGCGAGTCCTGCGACTACAAGAAAAAGTATTGTTGCTTTTTTCATCTTGAAATATATTTGAGTTGTCTTTTCCAGTTTGCAAATAATGCATCAAGAATCGTGCCGATTTCCTTCTATTTTGTGCGTTTGGAATCAAAGCCGTAAGGGCAGTGTCTGCAACCACTTTCGCAGCAATATCCTCTCTTTAAATGATATTGCTCGGTGAAAACTCGATAACCTTCGGGCGAAAGATAGTAGTCACCTTCCTCGACAGGTACATGTTTTTTGAACATTCTTAGCGCTTTTTTTGCAATCGTCTTAAAATGTGATGCTTTCAACGAAAGTTTGATCGCTTTTTCTCACATTTTCAGAACTTACTACAAAGATACTGCATTTTAGCACGACTTTTGCTGATAGTAGGTTATGGTACTCGTACTCAAATACATGATTCCCAAAGACTTTGTAGGTCTCACGCTGTGGCCGTTAATCATCTTGAAACGTACGGAATTGCGCCAAGACCGAGTCTTACTCAATCACGAACGCATTCACCTGCGCCAACAGCTTGAGTTGCTCATCTTGCCTTTCTTTCTTTGGTATTTGGCTGAGTGGCTGTATGGCCTTTATAAATATCGAGACGCGCGAATGGCCTATCGTCAAATTAGCTTCGAGCAGGAGGCTTATGCCAACGACACGAATCTCGACTACCTTCGAACCCGAAGAGTGTGGCAATTTTTGAGGTATCTTCGTCCGCATGTGGAATCCGCAACACAAAAGTCCTAATCAACAACTCACCCTTCCCCTTTTTGAAAAGAAACAAGTATCCGTGTATGTTAAACGCGAAGACTTGATACATCCACAGGTTTCCGGTAATAAGTTTAGAAAGCTGGTATACAACATCAAAGAAGCAAAACACTTGGGGCATTCTCAAATCCTTACGTTTGGCGGTGCTTTTTCCAATCACATTGCCGCAGTGGCTGCTGCTGGAAAGTTGTTTGGCTTGCAGACGATTGGTATGATACGCGGCGAAGAACTCAGCACTAAAATTCACGAAAATCCTACACTCCAATTTGCGCAAGCACAGGGGATGCAACTGGAGTTTTTTTCAAGAACTGACTATCGTGAAAAGGATCAACCCTATTTTCAAGAGCAACGCTATTCAACATATGGAGACATCTACATCTTACCTGAAGGAGGTACCAATGCTTTAGCTGTAAAGGGCTGTGAAGAAATTTTACAGCAAGAAGACCAAGACTTCTCCCACGTATGCTGTGCCGTGGGTACTGGCGGCACCTTGGCAGGAATCATTAACAGCGCGCAGGACCATCAGCAGATTTTGGGTTTTTCCGCCTTAAAAGGTGATTTTTTGCGCACTGAAATTGATAAATTTGCAAACAATCAAAGGTATCAGTTAATAGACCGTTTTCATTTTGGAGGATACGCCAAAGTAAATCAGGAGCTCATTAATTTTATTAATAAATTCAAGGCATCTACGGCAATTCCTCTAGATCCAATTTATACGGGTAAGATGTTTTTCGGTTTGCTGCAGATGGTACAGAATGATGAATTTGAAGCTGGGAGCCGCATATTGCTGGTGCACACGGGAGGTTTGCAGGGAATATTAGGAATGAATAGACGTTTGTTAAAAAAGAATTGGCCAATTATCGAATTATGAAGCTAAGATCAATCGTGTTTGTGCTTTGTGGAGGCATACTACTTTCCTGCGGAAGCAAAAAAAGGGCGACACAGTCTTCTGAAAACTCTTCTGAAAATCAGGAAGTTGTAACGCCAAAAGAAAGCACACCAGAGGTAAGTAAACCGCCTGTTTCTTCAAAACCCCTTAGCACCACGGAAGCCTATATCGCAACGTTCAAAAATGTAGCTATGGAGGAAATGCGCCTTTATGGTATTCCGGCAAGCATCACCTTGGCTCAGGGTATTTTAGAGTCAGGTTCGGGGAATGGTGATCTCGCCAAGCGTTCCAATAATCACTTTGGTATTAAGTGCCATCGAAGCTGGACGGGTGAACGTGTCTACCACGACGACGACGAGCTTGGAGAGTGTTTTCGAAAATATCCAGACCCTAAAATCTCCTATCGCGATCATTCGTTGTTCTTATTTGAGCGTAAGCGGTATTTACCATTATTCAAACTTGCAAAAGACGATTATAAAGCTTGGGCCAAAGGGCTTCGGGCAGCCGGCTATGCCACAGATAAGCGCTATCCTGAAAAACTAATCAGTCTCATCAATCGCTATCAATTATATACGTTTGATGCGTTGGTTTTAGGGAAAGATCCGCGAGATGCGCGTAAGGTGGTTACTAGAAAAGATCGCTACACTGTTAAAAAGGGAGATACCTTGTATTCCATAGCACGACGGCACAAACTCAAAGTAGATGAATTAAAAGGGCTCAATGGCCTACAAGACGATGCTATCTACGAAGGTCAAGTGCTTTTTGTGAAACCCATGCCTAAAGATTACTAGATGCTTTACCAACGAAGCAGTGCCTTATTTGCCGCTGCACAAAAGTATATTCCAGGAGGT
>CAWUKP010000190.1:0-5452 GCA_963922975.1 uncultured Spongiivirga sp.
TTTAGAACGATGTCCAATTCTTCGATCTGCTCTTTGGTAATGGCCTCAGGTTTTTGCAGCAGGTATGTGAACTCAGACAGGTTCATACTACCATTTGGCTAAAGATTCGTTGACGATATCCTGGATAAGACGTTCAAAAATTTCTTCGTGCGCCTGATCTCTCACGTCCAGTAATTGTGAAGTAGCAGCGTAGTCAAAAAAGAAAGAAAAGCGCTTTTCAAAGTCGTCCTCTTCATTTTGTGTGTTGAAAAACCGGACGTTCACGGAAATGGTCAATCGGTTTTGTGCTGCGGTATTTTGCGAAGTGGCAGTCATCGGACTTACGCGGTATTCCGTGATTTCACCTTCGTAGACCAATTCTCCGTCTTGATTAACCAACTGGAGGTTGGTTAGGTTCTGAATTTGATCCTGCAAGGCAAAGGTAAAATCTCGATCCAGGCCTGGTTCAAAAACCGAACCTGGGGAAGTGCCTGCGGTATTCTGAAAGAAATTGACTTGCACCGTCTCAGCGGTGGTAGTCACCCCCGAAAACGAATAACCACAAGCTTGCAAAAGCAGGCAGGTAGTAACAATAAGTGGAATCCATTTCTTCATAAAAAACCTTGTCTATTTTCAGGAATCATTTCGGTTAGGGCTCCCAATATAGTTATAAATCAAATTGTTTAATCTTTCGATAAAGGGTGCGTTCGGAAATGCCTAACTCTTTGGCGGCTGCTTTTCGCTTGCCTCGGTTGCGTTCCAATGCTTTCTTGATGAGCTCTAATTCTTTGTCGTGTAGGGATAGTGTTTCTTCCTCATGAATTTCTTCGGCGAAGTGATACTTGTCTTCTACTGGTGTTACCACAGGATATTTTGGAGTATCTGGAACACTGCTTTGCTCTGGAATATGAAGGATTTCGTGGTTCTTTTCCATATCTTCCAACACTTCTGAAGAGTCGTCTCCGTATATTTTTTGGATTAAACCTTCGTGTTCAGCTCTTACTTGTTCGCCACTACCACTTTGAATCAGCTCCAAGGTCAACTTTTTCAGGTCGTTGAGATCACTCTTCATGTCGAAAAGCACCTTGTATAAGATTTCACGTTCACTGTTAAAATCACCTCCATTTTTTTGAGGAGCGATCACGGCCGGTAAATTGGTTTTACCAACATCTGGAAGATAGGTGGCAAGTGTATTGGCATCAATCGTGCGTTCTTGCTCTAACACGGAAACTTGTTCCGCCACATTTCGCAACTGACGAACATTACCGCTCCAACGATAATTATTTAATAAATACACTGCTTCATCGGTTAGACGCACGGTAGGCATTTTGTATTTCTGAGCAAAATCAGAGGCAAACTTTCTGAAAAGCAGATGTACATCCTCATCGCGCTCTCGCAAGGGTGGCAAAAAGATTTCTACCGTACTCAAGCGGTAGTATAGGTCGTCTCGAAATTTTCCTTTCTTGATGGCGTCAAACATAGCTACGTTAGTAGCGGCTACAATGCGCACGTCGGTTTTCTGTACTTTGGAAGACCCCACTTTGATAAATTCGCCATTTTCCAGCACTCGCAGCAAACGTACTTGGGTGGTTAGTGGTAATTCACCCACTTCATCTAAAAAAATCGTTCCGCCGCTGGCTTCTTCAAAATAACCGCTACGCGTGGAGGTAGCTCCTGTGAAAGCGCCTTTTTCATGACCAAAAAGTTCAGAATCAATAGTGCCTTCTGGGATGGCGCCACAGTTGACCGCAATGAATTTTCCGTGTTTGCGATGCGACAGCGCATGAATGATTTTAGGGATGTATTCTTTTCCAGTACCACTTTCACCAGTGACCAAAACAGAGATGTCTGTAGGCGCTACGCGAATGGCTTTTTCAATAGCGCGGTTGAGGGCCACATCGTTGCCTATAATCCCAAATCGTTGTTTGATGGCTTGTACTGAATCCATGAATGTTTTAAACGTTGTTGGGTGAATAGCCTTCGGCATCGCCGATCAGGGTGGTGGAGGTGCAATCAGTGATCTTCACCATGACCAAGTTCCCTGGTTTGTAGTGTTCTTTAGGAAAAACAACCACGGTGTTCTGTGAATTTCTTCCGGCCCAATGGGCGTCTGACTTCTTAGAGGTCTTCTCTACCAGTACTTCCACCGTTTTACCCAGTTGCTCTTGGGTGCGGTAAAGACTGTGTTTTTGTTGGAGATTGATTACTTCTGTCAACCTTCTTTTCTTGATATCTAGCGGAATGTCATCTTCCAATTTTTTTGCAGCTGGCGTGCCAGGACGTTCAGAATAAGCGAACATAAAACCAAAGTCGTACTTCACATACTCCATCAGTGAAAGGGTGTCTTGATGGTCTGCTTCGGTTTCTGTGGGAAAACCAGTAATCATATCTTGAGAAATGGCACATTCTGGAATGATCCTTTTGATATTGTCGATCAATTCGAAGTATTCCGCTCGGGTGTGCAGACGGTTCATCTTTTTCAAAATACGGTCGCTCCCACTTTGTACAGGAAGGTGAATGTACTTACAGATATTTTCATAGCTGGCCATCGTTTCGATGACATCCAAGGTCATGTCCTGCGGATTAGAGGTTGAAAAGCGAATGCGCATTTTCGGTTGTGCTTCTGCCACCAGACTCAGGAGTTTGGCAAAATTGACTGCGGTGGCTTGTTGCATGGCAGTAGCTTTGGCAAAGTCTTTCTTCAGTCCGCCGCCATACCATAAATAACTATCCACATTTTGACCGAGTAGTGTTACTTCACGATATCCTTTCTCCCAGAGTTCGTTCACCTCAGAAACAATAGACTGTGGATCTCGGCTGCGCTCGCGCCCTCGTGTAAAAGGTACTACGCAAAAGGTGCACATATTATCACAACCTCGGGTGATGGAGACGAAAGCAGTGACCCCATTGCTATCTAACCGAACAGGTGCGATATCACCGTAGGTCTCTTCTTTGGAAAGGATTACATTGACGGCATTACGACCTTCTTCTACTTCTTTGACCAAGTTGGGGAGGTCTTTATAGGCGTCCGGCCCGACCACCATGTCCACAATTTTTTCTTCTTCCAGGAACTTGCTCTTCAGTCGCTCCGCCATACAGCCAAGGACTCCTACCTTCATACCTGGGTTAATTTTTTTAACCGCGTTGAATTTCTCCAAGCGCTTGCGCACGGTCTGCTCGGCTTTTTCCCGAATGGAACAAGTATTGACCAATACCAAGTCTGCCTCCTCCAAATTTTGAGTGGTGTCAAAGCCTTCGTTGGAAAGAATGGAAGCTACGATCTCGCTGTCCGAAAAGTTCATTTGGCAGCCGTAACTTTCAATGTACATTTTTTTAGACGCGTTCGCGCCTTGATCAAGCACAAGGCTTTCTCCTTGTCTTTTCTCGTCTATAATCTTCTCCATCAAAAATGAATTCTCAACTAATTTGCTGCAAATAGAGTGCAAAGATAACCAAACCGTTAAGTTATATGACATTTTGGCAGCTTTTTAAGAATTAAAAAGTTGTGAAGAAAATAGTAGATTTGGTTTCACTAAAAGCTAACCAACAATGAATCTAGAAACTTTTAAGGAGAAATTAAGTAGCGCGCCAGATCTGGAGTTTGGTGCTATCTTCAACCAAGCTATCGAATTATACAAGAAGGTTTGGGTGCAAGGATTATTACTAATGGTTTTTGCGGTCATCATGATGTTGCCCCTCATCATTATTTTATATGCGCCCATCATCAGTATGGCCATTGCGCAAGAGTCTGGGGGGATCGATATGGAAAACAATCCTTGGGCAGCCGGTGGGTTCTCTATTGGTATGATCATCGGGGTATTGTTTTTCGCAATTGCCGCAAGTGCCGTCAATACGGCCTTGGTGGCTGGCTTCTACAGAATATGTAAAGCGGCCGATCAGGGCAAGGAAGTGAACACAGGTATGCTTTTTCATTTTCTGAAGAAAGAAAACGTGGGGAAATTGTTGCAATTGAGTTTGATTGCCCTGCTGATAAGCATCATCGCTACCTTATTATGTGTGCTCCCCTTGATTTATGCAGCGGTACCGCTGTCGTTCATCGCTCCGATGCTCGCTTTCAACTCAGACCTCTCTCCTTCAGAGATGGTTAAAGGAGCCTTTGACCTTGGAAATAAGAAGTGGTTACTGACCTTCGGAATTATCATCGTGATCGGCTTGCTTGTAAATATTTTGAGTTACATCACTTGTGGATTAGGCATTTTCTTCTTGGGTTGTTTTCAGTATTTACCTGTATATCTGATTTACAAACATTCTATCGGGTTTGAAGATGATAACGAGATTGATCAAATTGGCGAAGAGACCTTCTAAAATCAACGATAAATCTAGCTTTAAAACCTGTCGTATGGCAGGTTTTTTTATGGATTAGCGTGTTCTGTAAAAGTGCTTAAATAAAAAATCACCTACTTTTGTACTCCAAAAAATTGCGTTCATGGCGAAGAATTTGGTTATAGTTGAGTCTCCTGCAAAGGCAAAGACCATTGAAAAATTTCTAGGGAAAGATTTCAAGGTAGAGTCTAGTTTTGGACACATTGCCGATCTCCCGTCCAAGGAATTGGGGGTAGATGTAGAGAAGGATTTCAAGCCGAAATATATCGTTTCTACCGATAAGAAAGCGATTGTCAAAAAGCTGCGAGATTTGGCCAAGGGAGCCGAAACTGTATGGTTAGCCAGTGATGAAGATCGTGAAGGAGAAGCCATTGCTTGGCATTTGGCCGAAACGCTCAAATTAGACGAAGACAAAACCAAGCGCATCGTTTTTCACGAAATCACCAAATCAGCCATTCAAAAGGCAATTGAGAATCCAAGAACCATTGATTACAATCTGGTCAATGCCCAGCAAGCACGTCGTGTTCTAGATCGTTTGGTAGGCTACCAGCTGTCGCCCGTACTATGGAAAAAAGTAAAGGGCGGATTGTCTGCCGGAAGAGTGCAGTCAGTCTCGGTTCGACTGATCGTTGAACGTGAACGTGACATACAAAATTTCAATCCGCAGCAGAGCTATAAAGTGGCTGCGGTTTTCAAAAATGGTGAAGGAAAAACATTCAAAGCGGCACTAGCTAAAGCATTTGCCAGCTTTGAAGAAGCGCAAACATTTCTAGAAAAAAATATCGGTGCCGATTTCCAAGTAGCTGATCTGGCCAAAAAACCAGCAAAGAAAAGTCCAGCGGCACCTTTTACCACTTCCACCTTACAGCAAGAGGCCTCACGGAAGCTATATTTTCCGGTGAGTAAAACCATGCTCATGGCCCAACGTTTGTACGAAGCGGGATTAATCACTTACATGCGAACGGATAGTGTCAACCTATCCCAAGAAGCCAAAAATGCTGCTGCCCAGGAGATTACTTCTTCTTTTGGTGAAGCCTACAGCCATCCGCGGAATTTTAGTACCAAAAGCAAAGGCGCACAAGAAGCACACGAAGCCATTCGTCCAACCGATATGGGTAGGCAGTCTGTG
>CAWUKP010000191.1:0-5427 GCA_963922975.1 uncultured Spongiivirga sp.
CTCATCTTGCTCGTACACAATGGTATTCTTGCCAATATCCAACAAATCGGCTGGGTTGATATAGCGTGTAAGCGGAAGGATGCCCTCTTCGGATTTCAAAGCATACCCCATCACCAGCGCGTCTGGGTTGCAGGGCACAGGAATCAAATCGTCCGATTGAAATACTGGAAATTGCTCCAAGATCTTTCTGCGTACTTCTGTTAAGGTAATGCGGTCTGTTTGCGAATTGAAATTATCTAAACGACCAGCAATTTGCGTCGGCTGAAAGGTTACGCCACGCACACATCGCTGTTGGGTGGCATAGTTCAATATTTCGCCCATTTCGTCGTCGTTTAAGCCTTTTTGTAGCGTCACCACCAAAGTAGTGGATACATTAAATTCGTTTAAATGTGAGATGGCCTGCTTTCTAGTTGCTGTCAAGTCTTCCCCGCGTAAATTCTCCAACACCTCGGATTTGAACGAATCAAACTGTAAATACACCTCAAAATCAGGCATATAACTTGCTAGTTTTTCTGTAAACGAAGGGTCTTTGGCAATGCGGATGCCATTGGTATTCAGCATCAGGTGTCTGATAGGCAAGGTTTTTGCATAATCGAGAATTTCAAAGAACTGCGGATGCACTGTGGGTTCGCCCCCACTGATCTGCACCACATCGGGTTCTTTTTCGTTCTTCACAATGGTATCCAGCATTCTCTTGATTTCCTCCAAACTGCGATGTCTGCCATAATTAGGTGCGGAGGACGCATAACAGGTCGGACATTTGAGGTTGCAACGATCCGTAACTTCGATGATGGTCAAACACGAGTGCTGCTCATGATCAGGACATAAGCCACAGTCATACGGACAGCCATAATCTGTTGTGGTGTTGAATTTATATGGGAATTCAGAAGCTTTGTTGTAGTTGCGAATGTTTTTATAATATTCTACATCGTCGGCGATCAGCACCTTGGAACGACCGTGCTCCGGGCAGCGTTTCAGCATGTACACCGAATCATTCTCAAAGACAATCTTCGCATCAACGCGTCGTAAGCATTCTGGGCAAAGACTTAAGGTGAAATCGTAATAGGTATAGTTTCTAGTCGGCATGCAAGGCGTTTAAGATGGTTTTTCTGTAGTAGATCCAGCAAAAGATACATAAATATTGGATGCTGCTGAGTCCGAGGACAAAGAAGCTGTTGGGTTTCCAAAATTCCAAGACAAACCGAAATCCGAAATAGCTGATCATAAACCACTGAAAGAGCTTCCCCGATGCTGGCTTGGTATTGGCATAGCGTTTTAAAATCCACCAAAGTAGCAGCAAGAAACCAATTTCATACAAGGCTATGGGATGTCGCGGTATACCGTCGCCCAGGTCCATACCCAAAAATAAGGTGGTTGCCTTGCCATAGGTGAATTCGTTCGTGCCCGATAAAAAGCAGCCAATTCGTCCAACAATAATTCCCAAAATGATAGGAAAGGTGAAAAGATCTCCAGAAGATTGTTTTTCTCCAATCAGCTTCTTCACGAATTCTACGCCCAACAAACCTCCAAACAGCCCACCCATGATGGTTTTTAGATTGAAGAGGGTCCAAAACGAAACCTCAGAAGCGATCACCGGGTTTTCTAAAAAGCCCATCACTCTGGATCCTAGCAAGGCACCAAATACAGCCCCAATGATAATAGACAATCGATTGTTGGAAGAAATAACGTCCGTGCTTCGTTTTCGCAACCAAACATAGTACCAAAAACCCAAAGAAAAGGCTGCGTACTCCAAGACGAGATGTATATTGACAGTAATTCCAAAAAGAGTGGGTTCAAAAGGTAGTTGCATAGAAGACACTTCTGTGAACAAGTAACAAAAAAGTAGGCAGCCGAAGAATTCTTTTTAAACAATTCTGAGTACCTTCGAAAGACCACCGTAACCAACCCAACGCATGCAAGTTCACGAAACGGCTTTTGTCATCTCTACCTATCGCGCCTTGCACGAAGAGATAAGCAGCGATCCTTTCGCTAGACTGTGGAACAATCCTCAGACAGATGCACTTGTTACAAACATCCTGGGCGGTGCCTTCAAAGACGAAGCCGTGCTGCACAGTCTGAGAAATCGTTTTTTCCATGATAGCCTGCAAGCGTTTTTTACTGCGGAAAAAGGCGGCACCTTCATCAATTTTGGTGCGGGCTTCAGCATGTACCAATACGCGCTTCCAGAAAGTGTGGAGACTTTGGAAATTGACAAAACAGAAATCATTTCATTCAAAAAAGCCCAAACCGAGACTTGGATGGCTGAGGGTCGATTGCCCAAAAGAAAGGTGAATTATGTAGCGCTTGACTTCAATCACAATTCCTCAGAAAGCATGGTAGAAGTGATTCGTCCGTTTATCAACAAATCGCCCACCTTTATACTGATCGAAGGTGTACTGTTTTTCTTAACACGAGATACTACAAATAAACTATTTGAAGTATTCAAAGCATTGCAAAAGCCAGGTGATCAGGTTGGAAGTGTTTCTTATGCGCCAGAGATCGAAAACACTCGAATCTACGGACATTTGCTGCATTATTTCGACAGTAATAACGACACGAACGACAGCTTTGCGCATCAAACCATCGCACACGAATACTACAAAACACGCAATGGGTATGCACTAGAGAAACATACGGACGATTTCGATATGGCTCAGCTACATGCGCCGCAACACGATATCAACAATCGGAGTAGTATTCTTAACGAGAATTTATACCTCCTCCAACGAATTTAAAGTATCCTAGAGGTTGTATTCGTGTAGACTCTTGGTGAACTCTTCTGGATTGGCAGCTAGATAATAGCGAGGATCATTGACGTCTTCCTCGATAACTCTGGCCAATTTCGGAGACGCTTTTACCATCAGATTCTTGCAATCCTCGCTCAAGTGCTTCAAGGTGATTTGCTTGCCGGCTGCCTCGTACTTTTCTACCAGATTGAAAAGTGCTTCCAAGGCGGAGTGATCGCTGATTCGTGATTCCACAAAATCGATCTCTACCTTTTCGGGGTCGTTCTTTACATCAAATTTGCTGTTGAAGGCTTGAATACTACCGAAAAACAAAGGCCCCCAGATTTCATACACCTTGGTGCCATCGTCTTTCATGCGCTTACGTGCACGAATGCGCTTGGCATTCTCCCAGGCGAAGACCAAAGCTGAAATGATGACGCCAATAATCACCGCCACTGCAAGGTCTTTGAATACAGTGACCAAGGAAACTGTGACGAGTACGATGGCATCTGCCAAAGGAATCTTCCGAATGATTCGGAAACTACTCCAAGCAAAGGTTCCGATCACCACCATGAACATAACACCCACCAAGGCGGCAATGGGCACTTGTTCGATCAAGCCACTAGCAAACAAAATAAAAGCCAATAACGTCACTGCAGCTACAATGCCTGACAGTCGCGTGCGACCCCCAGATTTGATATTGATGATCGATTGCCCAATCATGGCACATCCACCCATTCCTCCAAAAAGACCCGTCACAATATTAGCACCCCCTTGCGCAAGGCATTCTCTATTGGCGTTACCGCGAGTTTCGGTGAGTTCATCAATGAGATTTAAGGTCATCAGTGATTCGATCAAGCCAATGGCCGCCAAAATAACTGCATAGGGTCCAATAAAGGTCAAGGTTTCTAAAGTGAAAGGTACTTTGTTAAAGATGTCGAATTGAAATTGAGGCAAACCACCTTTGAGTCCTTCGCCTCCACCTTCTCTAATAAACGAACCTACGGTGGCTACATCGAGCTTTCCGAAGATGACGATAGCAGATACCACCACAATTGCGATTAAGGCCTCTGGGAGTTTTTTTGACAGTTTTGGAAGGAAAAACATAATGCCCATGGTCAATGCCACCAAGCCCAGCATCCACCATAAATTGGTGCCGCTCATCCAAACCATATCGCCACTAGGCGCTACTTCCATGAACATGCCCAACTGCGAGAGGAAAATCACAATGGCAAGCCCATTCACAAAGCCCATCATGACGGGATGTGGAATCAAGCGGACAAACTTTCCAAGCTTGAAGGCACCTGCCAACATTTGGATCATTCCCATCAAAATAACGGTAGCAAAAAGATAGTAGAGGCCTAAGTTTTCGCCTTCAGCACCCATAGCATTGCCTTTGGCTACCAGATGCACCATCACCACTGCCAAGGCCCCGGTGGCGCCGGAAATCATCCCTGGTCTTCCACCAAATACTGCAGTAATCAAACCGATCATAAAGGCCGCGTACAAACCTACCAAAGGATCTACCCCAGCTACAAAGGCAAAAGCAACGGCCTCTGGCACTAAGGCCAAGGCTACGGTTAATCCACTGAGTATGTCGTCTTTGGCGTTTGCTGCGCGTTTCCGAATGAATTCTGTCATGGGTCAAAATTAAGCGGCAAAAATACCCTTATTTCTTTCCCTGACAAGGAAATGATTTCAACATCACTTATATTTAAACTCCTAAAACGTTGTAGATGAAGAAATACCTCCTGCTGCTCTTGATACTCACAGCCTGTAAGATCGAGAAAGAAACCGCCGACTACGATTTTACTACCCGATTTGAAAAAAGTGATGGTACACAAACAGCTACTTATGAAGAGATTATTGCGTTTTATGAGGCCTTGGCTGATAATTATCCAGATGTGAAATTCAGAAACATTGGAAGGACGGATAGCGGCGAACGACTCAAATTGGTGACACTGAATCCAAGTCCGGAGACCAACTACAACAACATTCGTGAGGAGAAGCGCATTATTCTGATCAACAATGGGATTCATCCTGGGGAATCGGATGGCATCGATGCGACCATGCTATTGTTCAGAGATATCGCCCAAGGAAAGGTGAAACTACCTCCTCATGTCATGCTCGCAACGATTCCCGTGTATAACGTGGGAGGTGCAAAGAATCGTAACACGGGTACCCGAACCAACCAAAACGGTCCAGAGGCCTATGGGTTTCGAGGGAATGCAAGGAATTATGACTTAAACCGTGACTTCGTGAAAGCTGATACTCGGAATGCATCCTCATTTGCGAGGGCTTTCCATGCGTTAAAACCTGATGTATTTATCGACAATCACGTGAGCAACGGTGCCGACTACCAATACACTTTTACGCATCTCTTCACCCAACACAACAAATTGGGACCCGATTTGGGGAACTATCTTCAAACAGAAATGATACCTTCTTTGGAAAAAGAGTTGGCGTCGAAAGATTGGGCCATCACACCGTATGTCAATGTCTTCAATCGAACGCCAGATGCTGGCTTATCACAGTTCATGGATTCGCCACGCTATTCTACCGGGTATACCACCTTGTGGAACACCTTGGGCATGATGGTGGAAACCCACATGCTTAAACCTTACAAGCAGCGCGTAGAAGGCACCTACGAACTGATGAAGAGTATGATCGAAGCTGGCGCTGCTGGTGTTCATTTCGAGGA
>CAWUKP010000192.1:0-5391 GCA_963922975.1 uncultured Spongiivirga sp.
CCCCTTCAACCAGAATATCAATAATTGGAATGTGAGCAACGTAACCGATATGTCGCAAATGTTTCATAGAGCTACTCAGTTCAATCAGCCCCTGAATAATTGGAATGTCACCAATGTAACCACCATGAGGGCTATGTTCGATGGTTTTTTTGTGGCGATGCCTTTCAACCAATCGCTGGCCACTTGGGATGTGAGCAACGTAACTGATATGTCTCAGATGTTTCGCGATTGTGTAGCCTTCAATCAACCTTTGGCTAGTTGGAATGTTTCTGCCGTGACCAATATGGCTGAAATGTTCTCCTCAAGTTCGGCAACCAACGCGAATGCATTCAACCAACCTATTGACAATTGGAACGTGCGCAATGTGACCAATATGTACCGAATGTTTCGATTTTCATCCTTCAATCAACCGCTGGAGAGTTGGAATGTGAGTAGTGTAGAAAATATGTCGGAGATGTTCCTGGAAGCCGACGTTTTCAATCAACCATTAACAAGTTGGAACGTGAGTACCGTTACCAATATGAGCGGCATGTTTGTAGGTTCGGATACCTTCAACCAAAATTTAGACAGTTGGAATGTAGGAAATGTGACCAACTTCTTTCGGATGTTCGACAATGCGCGAGATTTTGACCAAGGGTTGGGTACTTGGGATATAAGTTCAGCCAACAATATGGGCGACATGCTCAATAATTCTGGACTTTCTCAGGAGAACTATGACAACACCCTTATCGGATGGGCCGCACAGACGGTCAATAATGATATTTCATTAGGAGCCCTGAATTTGACCTATTGCGACGGCCGATTTGCACGACAGGAGTTAATCGACAACTTCAATTGGACCATCAACGGCGACAGCATTAATTGTTCGTTCGTAACCTGTACCACTTTTATTTCACCACAAGACGGCGAAACGAATGTGCCTGCTAATTTTGATCTGAGGTGGAATCCCGCACCCAATGCTACGGGTTATCGTGCTACCGTTCGAGTAGACCGTGGTGGCTCCATCATTACCATTTTGGATAATGAGGATCAAGGCAATGTGGTAGGCATTGACTTTGCTACTGATTTTCTTCCTGGTGATATTGTATTTGCCACTATTGTACCTTATAATGCTGAAGGACCTGCCACAGGTTGTGAAGAAATCAGTTTCACCATTGTGGCCAACTGGAACGACAGCCCAGATGCTTTCATCTTTACGATAGACACCAGAAACACCGATACCAATTCTTCGGCCGCCAACCAACTTTGGTTAGAAATCAATACTTCGCACGCCTCTGAGTATGATTTTTCAGTTGATTGGGGTGATAACCAGTTCAATAATAATGTAACTGGAACGATCACACATACCTATTTAAATCCTGGGGTGTATACCGTTGCCATTATTGGTAGTTATCCTGCACACTATTATACTTCTTCCAACAGAGACAATCACAAATTACTCTCTATAGATCAATGGGGAACCCAAGTATGGCAAAGCATGCGACAAGCATTCTACTACTGCGAAAATATGATCTATAACGCCACGGATGTTCCCAACTTGTCGCAAGTTACCGACATGAGCAGCATGTTCGTCAATGCCAATCTCTTCGATGGCAATATCAATAATTGGGATGTCAGTAATGTAACTACCATGCGAGGTACGTTCTTGGCCGCAGATATTTACAATCAACCTCTTGACAATTGGGACGTGAGCAACGTTACCGATATGAGCCTGATGTTTTTGGGTACCCAGCTTTTTGATCAACCTTTGGCCACATGGGATACAAGCAGTGTACTCAATATGGAACGCATGTTCGAGCAGGCGATCGTGTTCAATCAGCCTTTAGACAGTTGGAATGTAAGCAGTGTGACCAACATGAATAGTATGTTCGAGCGCGCGGAGGTCTTCAACCAACCATTAAATAGTTGGAATGTGAGCAACGTAACCGATATGGGTGGCATGTTTGACGGTTTTGTGAGGGATATGATTTTCAACCAACCTTTGGATTCTTGGGATGTTAGCAATGTGACCAATACGGCTGAAATGTTCCGTCGATGTATCAACTTCAATCAACCGCTGAATACTTGGAATGTCAGCCGTGTGACTACCATGGCAAGCATGTTTCAAGCTGCTTCTTCTTTTGATCAGCCTTTAGATCAATGGAATGTTTCATCGGTTACGAGTATGTTCTCCATGTTTAGTCAGGCTTCCGTATTCAATCAAAATATCAGTAGTTGGAATGTGACCAACGTGACCAACATGCAGAGCATGTTTAGCTTTGCGAGCCTTTACAATCAGCCTTTGAACAGCTGGGATGTGAATTCGGTGGTCGATATGTCGTCCATGTTCCGAGGAGCAGAACAGTTCAATCAGCCTCTAAACAATTGGAATGTAAGTGCGGTAGCCAATATGACTTCCATGTTTGAAAGGGCCCTCATCTTTGACCAACCGCTCAACAACTGGGACGTGAGTTCGGTTACTTTGATGGGTTCTATGTTCGAAACGGCTTCTGCCTTTAATCAACCTCTTGCCAATTGGGATGTGAGTACCGTAACTCAATTCCAATCGATGTTTAGAGAAGCTTCGAGTTTTAATCAACCACTGGCTAGTTGGAATACAGGGGAAGCCCTCACCATGGAAGCCATGTTCTACGACGCCACAGTTTTTAATCAAAATATTGGTGCATGGAATGTGACCTTCGTGACCACTCTACGAGAAATGTTTCGAAATGCTACTGCTTATAACCAACCCATGAATTCTTGGAATGTGGCTTCCGTAACCACCATGCAAGGTATGTTCCAAAACGCTACCAGTTTCAACGAACTGATTAGCAGTTGGAATGTGAGAGGAGTTACTACGATGCAAGACATGTTCAACGGTGCTACCGCTTTTGACCAAGACCTCAATAACTGGCGAGTCAATGGGGTGGTCAATATGGATCGGATGTTCTCTGGGGCAAGTAGTTTCAATCAGAATTTAGATCAGTGGAATTTAGGTACTGTCTCAATGAGTTCCTTTTTACAAAATGCTTCCTCGTTCAACCAATACCTAGGAGACTGGGACATGAGTGGTGTTACCGACCTTCAAGATGCCCTAGATAACACGGCCTTGACCAGAGAAAATTATGACAATACACTTATCGCATGGTCCGAGCAAACACTCAACTCAGGTCTCACGCTAGGAGCCGAAAGTCTTCCGTATTGTGATGCTTTGGAAGAGCGACAGTCCATTATTGACAACTTCGGTTGGTCGATAGTAGACGATGTTCTAGATTGTCCGTTGCCTGAATGTACGCAACTCACCTCGCCCGTTGATGGTGCTATTGACGTTCCAGTGAATACGAATTTAAACTGGGCAGCTGCATTGTACGCACGGGGATATCGACTGACCGTTCGCGTTGACCCTGGAAATATTCTATTGGTCGATAACGAAATCGTCAACGATACTTTTTATGACTTCGCCACAGACTTCACAGGAGGCGAAACCGTTCGTGTAACGCTTACTCCCTTCAACGATGTTGGAGATGCACTAAGCTGTGCCGAAGAAAGCTTTGAAATCACCTCAGACAGTACCCCCGCCATCCCTGAGTGTACCTCACTTAGCGAACCTGTAAATGGTGCAACAGATGTCGCAATCGACACAGATCTGAGCTGGAATCCAATTGCCAATGCTGATGGCTATCGCCTAACGGTAGGCACAACTTCAGGCGGAAACGACATTCTTGACAATTTAGATGTGGGCAATGTGACCACTTACGACCTTCCTACCGATTTGCCCGAGGACGCTAGCATTTTTGTTACTATCATTCCATACAATAGCGAAGGAGATGCTACTAGCTGTACCGAGGAAAGTTTTGACACTGAAATCATCCCTCGCGCTCCGGTTTGTACCACCTTGAGTGACCCTTTGAACGGCGCAACGAATGTTCCCGTTGATACCAACCTCACTTGGAATGCAGTCAGCAACGCTACGGGTTATTTGGTAGTCGTAGGAATCACTTCTGGAGGTGTAGAAATTGCCAACAACATAGATGTAGGCAATGCAACCACTTATGATTTTCCTGCCGATCTTGCCGAAAACAGAACGCACTACGTAACTATCATACCGTATAACGCAGTGGGTGATGCTATTGGTTGCGCGGAAGAAACGTTCCGTACGGGTACCACTGGTCCAACAGACCCGCCAAATTGTACCTCTTTGACAAGTCCACTTAATGGTGCTACTGGCGTGGCTGTTGATACGAACTTAAGCTGGAGCGCGGCTACTGATGCTTCAGGCTATAGGCTTTCCGTTGGAACCATGAGCGGAGGAACTGATATTATTAACAATCTTGATGTGGGGAATGTCACCACCTACGACCTACCTACAGATTTGCCTTCCAATACTGTCATTTATGTGACCATCACGCCTTACAATGTAATTGGTGACGCTACTGGATGTTCCGAAGAAAGTTTTACTACAGAAGCCATCCCACCAGCCTGTACTACTTTAACTATTCCACTAGATGGCGCTACAAATGTGGCGGTAAATACTGATCTCAGTTGGACGGCAGTTGCTGGAGCTACTGGCTATCGGTTGACGGTTGGAACTACTTCAGGAGGAACAGACATTGTGAATTTCCTCGACGTGGGTAATGTGACTACCTATGATCTGCCCACCAATCTCCCTGAAACGTCCACTATTCATGTGACCATCACGCCTTACAATAGTGATGGTGATGCGCTAGGATGTGCCGAAGAAAGTTTCACCACTGAAACCTTACCAACTCCACCGAGTTGTACTTCTTTGACTCTTCCTTTGAATGGCGCTACCGATGCGAGCATTGCTACGGATCTTAACTGGACGGCTATTTCAGAGGCAACAGGATATAGACTTACAGTAGGAACTTCCTCGGGAGGAACCGACATCGTAAACAATTTTGATGTGGGTAATGTCACTCTTTACAATTTTCCCGCTGATCTACCACCAAACACCACTATTTATGTGACTATCATTCCCTATAATGCTGTAGGCGATGCAATAGGTTGTACTGAGGAAAGCTTCATCACAGAAATACCAGAGCCAGGTTGTGCAAACCTAATCACACCGCCTTTTGATGCGATGAATGTTCCTGTGGATACCAACTTGACTTGGAATGCAGCTGAATATGCAGTTCGGTATACCATTAACATAGGTACTTCTACGGGTGCTACGGATATTCTAGACGTGACAGATGTAGGCAATGCTACTACTTTTGATCCGCCGGCAGATTTACCGCCAAATACGCGCGTTTTCGTGACCATTACCGCCATCAATGAACTCGACGAGGGTACGGCGTGTGGAGACGATCAGTTCACCACTGGCGAAGCCAGACCAACATGTACCACACTTACAGATCCACTAAACGGGGCTGTAGATGTGCCTGTCGACAC
>CAWUKP010000193.1:0-5389 GCA_963922975.1 uncultured Spongiivirga sp.
CGACATAGAGGTAAAGAAGATCAAGGTGAAAATTAGAAAGATGGCTCTCATGTGTAGGATTATTTTCCTCTAAGAAAGGTACAATCAAATTTTAGGCCAACCAACACTGAGGGAAGTGTATTTTCGAGTTCGTGAAGGAGGCCAACAAAAAAGGGAGCCCATTTCTGGACTCCCTTTCTCAGTTGGGGGATTTTCACTCAAGGGGATTATTCAATCGATTTGATCACAAACTCACAACGTCTGTTGATCTCGTGTTCTTCTTCATTACAACTATCTTCGGTTTCGCAATACTGTATCGGATTGCTTTCACCATACCCTACTGCGATGATGCGATCGGGTTCGATGTCTTGCGACATGATGTATTCGCGGACGGCGTTGGCGCGTTTCTCAGATAGGTTTTGATTGTACTTCTCGTTTCCGCGGATGTCGGTATGTGTGCCGATCTCAACCACCATGTCTGGGTATTTTTTCATCAAAGAAATCACGTTACGCATGATTTTCTTCGAATCTCTTCGTACATACCACAAATTGTAGTCAAAACGAATCTGCTCTACGTTGATAACAAGCTTATCGTTTTTCTGAACGATGTCTTTTTCCTTTTTGATAATATTGGCCACGCGATCTGCTTTCGACTTGGCCTCCGCTTCTTGGCGCTGTTTCTCAGCACGCTCCTTGGCTTCCATCTCTGCAACACGCTTGGCTTCTTCTTTTTTGCGAATGCTTTCCAAAGACACCAATTCCATAGAAGCGTCATTGTCTTTACCGCGTTCTTTCCGCAAGATCACCATCTTTTGATTAGGCTGATAGCCTAGCTTACTGGCGTCTACCTTGAGGGTCATTTCACAACCTACGGGCAAGGTAAATTCACCTTTAGCATTCGTGAGTAATGAAGCCAATTCAAGATCATTGTTTTCCGTATGCAATACCTTGATCTCAACGTTGCCAATAGGAGCTTTGGTTTCGGCGTCTGTGATGATTCCAGTAACCGACTGACCACAATCTTCAATCACTAAGGGTTTGAGTTCCTCGTGGGCGTAGATATCGTCGCCGCCCATTCCGGTAGGACGGTTGGAGGAGAAATATCCCTTTTTGGTCTTAGGATCAATGGTGAAAGCAAAATCGTCAAAACCGCTATTTACGGGAAGGCCCACATTGTCTGGCTTGGCGAAGGAAGTACCTTTTTTCTCAGTGACAAACACATCTAGAGAGCCAAAACCAGGATGCCCATTCGATGAAAAATAGAGTTTCCCTTCTTGGGTCATAAACGGGAACTGTTCCCTGCGGGCTGTGTTCACCAGGCTCCCTAAGTTCACAGGTTGGCCAAAGTTACCATCTGCCTTAATCTCCACGCTAAAAATATCAAAAGAACCTAAAGTTCCTGGCATATCTGAGGCGAAGTAGAGTGTTTTTTCATCAGGGCTTAAAGCAGGGTGTTCTGTTGAATAATCTTCACCGTTGAAAGGCAAGGAAGTAATATTCGTCCACGTCCCATCCACCTTCTCAGCTCTGTAAATGCTGAGGTGCGTCACTTTTTTACCATCGGTGGTACGTTTGCCTTTGCTGTAGTTATTTCGGGTGAAATACATCGTATTGCCATCTTTGGTAAAGACCGCATTGGCTTCGTGCATTTTGGTGTTGATCTCCTTTGGGAAGGCCACCGCTACGCTATCTCCAAACTTCAATTTGTCAACGGGAGCGGCATACAAGTCTAAATAGGCTTCACCTGTCCAGCGATAGACCACATCCAACAGATTGAATTCTTTTTTTGGTGCGGCATAGACCAATTGATCGTTGTAGGTACTCACACCAAATTCTGAGCCAGCAGTATTAATGCGAAGACTCTCTAGGCTGAAACGGTTTCCTAAGGCCTCCACATTCTCTAAATAGGTGAACTCTTTCTCCAGCGCAGCTACGGCATCTGTTCCGCCACTCTTTTCAGCGAATCGGCGCTGTACTTCCTGTGCTCCTTTGTAATCTCCAATGGCCTTTAAGGTTTGGATATATTTGAATTTGTGCGATTCTTCAAGCTTGGATTCATAGTTCTTAACGAGGTATCGATACCAGCGAGCGGCCGATTTATAACTTCCTAAATTATAATAGCTGTCTGCAAGATTACCAACAGTTTTAAAGCTGCGGTTGCGTTTCGCCAATTCTTCATACAGCGGAATTGCATCTGCATAAAAAGCGCGTTCAAAATACTTATCCGCTCTCTTGGTCTCGTTCTGCTTGAACTTTTCATTGTTGAATTGTGCAAAGCCAGTAACCGTTGCACTGACAAACAGTAGGGTGATGATGATTTTTTTCATGGCGTTGCGTTTAAAAGAAGCGAGGCGATTTATCATATCCTTGTCGTAGGCCCAACAGATCCAGGTTGAAAAGAACGAATACCTCATGAGAACCAGAATTGAAATTTCCCAGGTTACTCAAGGTATGGTCGTAGGCATAACCGATGCGGAGTTCAGGCGTCAGTTTGAAATTGAACATTCCGCTGATGGCATCGTCTAAACGGTAGCTGATACCGCCTTCAAAGCGTTTGTTGAATAGGACATTCGCTGAAACATCCACCATCAATGGTGCATTGCCTACAGCTCTCACCAAAACGGAAGGTTTTAACTTTAGGTCTTCGCTGAATTCATAGACATAGCCACCTGTCAGAAAGAAGTGAATTTCTTCCGAACCCAAACGTTGAACACCGCTTTCATTTTCGAGGTGTTTTGTACTTAGAAGGTTTGGAGCAGAAAGTCCAACATAATAGCGATCGGTGAAATAAAAAGCACCGACACCAACATTGGGGAAGGCACGATTCACCCCATCACCAAAAGCTGGGTCTGTTGAAAAGTCTCCAGATTCCAGTTGAAAATCATTGAATACGGTTTCAAAAAGGGTTACACCAGCTTTGATACCTAGTGATAGTTTTGCATTATCGCTCATAGGAAGCACATAAGCAAAATCACCGTAGATATTACTCTCTTTCACAGCTCCTTCACCAATTTCATCTGTTAAGAAGGAAATTCCCAATTCAACGCGCTCGTTGAATGGCGTGTGAGCGTAAAAAGAAAAGGTATTCGGTGCGCCAACAGTACCGGCCCATTGCGAGCGGTACAAGGCACCAAGATTCACGACACCAAGGTCGTCTGTAGCGTACGCAGGATTGATGATACTCATATTGTACATATACTGCGTGTATTGTGGGTCCTGTTGCGCTTGAGCCCCCCAAATGGAGGCAAGAAACAGCAACAGACAAGCATACGATTTCATAATGAAGTAGGTTTTCATTTGTTGTCAGTTCAGGGGTTAGCGACTTAAATACAGTCGGCCTTGTTTGGGGGGTAAATTGTCTCTATTGAAATTGATCACGTAGAAGTAGACACCGTTGGGCATGACATCACTTCCAATGGCTGCGGCGGCACTTCGTCCGTCCCAGGGGCCTGTGGAAGCATTTCCGGTGAATACCTTTTTGCCATATCGATTGAATATTTCAATGGTATAGTCCGGAAAGATGAATTCAAAATTCACCAGACGATAAGTATCATTGATGGTATCGCCGTTTGGTGAAAAGCCATCAGGAATCAAGGAATTGTAATCCTCAGGATCGCAATTGGTCAGACTGATCGAAATGCCCACCCGTGGACTTTCGCAACCCGATGCAGCATCGAAAGCAGCTACATAAACCACACTGCCATCTACTAAGGCATCATTGGTGCTCAAGGTATCATCGCTTGAAGCATCAGCGTACCAGATCAAATCAAAATTGGAGTCAATTGTAATGTTCGAGGCTAAATCATCAATGGTTGGCATATCGATGGCACAGAGCGCACCACCATCGCCAGTAACCACTGGTGCTGGAACTGTGGTAACGGTTGGTGTAACGGCCAAACGCGTCGTGCTCTCGCAACCGCTAACTTCTTCCACTGCGTGATAGGTAACCCCATCTTGTAAAAGGGTAGAATTGTCTAATACTGCACCATCTGTAGGAGCATCGTACCACACTATGGTACCGCCATTAGGGGCTAATACGTTAAGGTCGGCTAGTGTAGCATTATCCGTGCCACAGAAAGCTGGAAAGGCATTCGAAGTTGATACGGTTCCCGTCTGTACTAAACTAACCACAGAAATTGCTCTATTCGGACTTTCGCAACCTCCGTTATCGCCCGCAGCCCAATAGTCTTCACCATCTACCAAAGGAGTATTTGGATCTAAGGGAGTTGTGGACGTTTCATCTTCATACCAAACCACAGTTCCACCGTCATTCGTCATTAAATCACTGACTAGCGGCTGATTAGGCTCAAAATCTGCCAAACAGAAGGTTTGTGTACTTGGTACATCTGCATCACTCGGTGTTCCGTTGATCGCTAAGGTGTCAGTTAGATTAAAATCAAATACTCTTCGACAAGGAGTGGTATCGTTTTGTGTGCTGGTCAGTTGTACGGTATAGTTACCGTCTGCCAAATTAGCAATGTCGATGTCATAGTTGGCGGAGCCACCCGTAAAAATAACGGTATTGTCAACCACGGTAGTTCCTGAACTTTGCTCAATCACGGAGTAATTGATCGTGTATTCTCCGTCGGCCAAAGCTGGTGCACTGACTTCTACAGACAAACTAGTGGCATCACATTGATTATCCGTTACAATACCCAAAGTAATAGCTTCCGGTTCAGGCGTTACCACAAAAGTGGTGGTAGCTGGTTGTAATGGACAAGGAGAAGTAAAGTTGAGCGGATCGTTAATGGTAAGCATGTATAAACCATCTTCAGCTAGGACGGCGTCAGTTAAGGTAAAGGTGGCCGTTCCGTTGGAAAAGGTAAGATTACCTGTGTTAAAATTTTGGACACTTCCAGATGGGAAAGTCAAAGTATAGTCTATTGCGTAGGTTTCGTTGGATAACTCGAAAGAGCTTTGAAAAACACTGCTTAGGGTTACCTCGCTGTCTTCATCAAAACAAACATCTTGCACAGCAACTGTAGGTTGCGGAATATCAAAAATGGTGAAGGTAGTGGGTGTCACATTGATGGCACTTGTGCAATACACGGTAGGACCTAGGTCTACAATGTTGATCGTGATGGCTTCGTTAGAAGGAAGAGTCTCAGAAAGTGAGAAAGTAATGCTTCCACCGCTAAAACTTACGTTTTGCAATAAAGTGGTACTACTGATACCTCCTGACAGTTGATAGGTGAGGTCGTATACACCATCATTGAGGAGGCTGCTATCGTAGTTTAGCGTCACTAATGGACTTCCTGCCCCTAGACAGTAGTCGTTTAATTGTAAATCGCCTGTAAGCTCCAGTTGATCTTCGATGAAAATGGTTACTAATGAACTCGCAGGTTCACAAACACCTTGATCAGGAATTACAGTGTAGCGGAAAACGTAGGTGCCAGGGCCAAAGTCGTTA
>CAWUKP010000194.1:0-5352 GCA_963922975.1 uncultured Spongiivirga sp.
TTTGGTTGCTTATTTTCCTTTTTTGATGCCATTGTTTTCTTAGTAAAGGTCGTCTGTTCTTAAATTCAAGTAGCGCTGTGTGGCAATAAAGGTACTTATCCACGTAATCAGCGCGCCGAGCAAAAATAAGGAAATGAAAAGGAGTACCACATACAAAGGTTTGTCTAAAACGCCAAGCGTGCTGTAATGTTCATGAATGTAATAAATGGCTATTCCAACTCCAATAGAAGCAAGCGCTGCCCCCATCAGACCTAAAGAAATACTTTTTAGAATAAAAGGCCTGCGAATAAACTGTTTCGTGGCACCTACCATTTGCATGGTTTTGATAATAAAACGTCTGGCATAGACGGCCAATCGGATCGAACTGTTAATTAACAACACGGCTATGATGGTAAAAATACCGCTGGCAATGAGTATCCAGAAACTTACCCTACTGATGTTCTCGTTGATGAGTGACACCAATGGTTTATCGTACGAAACCTCATCTACAAAAGTCTTGCTATTGATTTCTTCGGCAATAGCACTTAAGGAATCGGCTTGCACGTAATCGGCTTTGACAAACAGATCAATCGAGTTTTTTAAAGGATTGTACCCCAAATAGTCAATAAAGTTCTCCCCAAGGTCTTCCATATGCTTTTCGGCGGCTTCTTCTTTGGATACAAAATTGACTTCTTTGGTGTAGCTAGCCAGTTGCAGGCTTTTTTGCAATTGATCAATCTCCACCTCTTTGGCATTTTCCTTCAGGAACACGGTCATTGCAATCTGCTCCTTAAAGCGATCAGCTACTTTTTTCGCATTCAGAATGAAAAGGCCTAGCATTCCAAGTAGAAACAAAACAAGGGCAATGCTGAGCACGACCGAAAAGTATGAGGAGAGTAGTTTCCGCTGTTGGTATTTATCAAATGATTTGCTCATAGTCTGTTAACGACCTATTCGTTCCAATAGTCTGTTTTTGTATTTTTTAGCGTTGGCATGATTGGGATCTAGTATCAAGGCCTCCTCAAAATCCGCCAAGGCCTGATCGTAATCTTTGAAACGCGTGTAATTGAAATAACCACGGGCATAGAACAATTTCGCCAAGTCTTTGGTCATCCTCGGATTTTTACGGTCATCTTCCTCTACACTCAATACACCCTGATTGTAGTCTTGCATGGCGCCTTTATAGTCCTGTAGACGAATCTTACAATTTCCGCGGTTGTAATACGCCTTCCAGTAACGACTGTATACACTAATGGCTTTGTCAAAATCTTCAATAGCGGCCAGATACATATCGCGCGCGGCTTTGATCCCTTCTTCGTTTTCGATCTTACTAGCCGCCTTCTTTTTGTCTAAACCACTATTCAACCATTTATTGGCGAAGTTTCCTTCCACATTGGCCCATAGGGTTTGAGAATTTTCCCAGACACTCACACGACGAAAGCTTTGAAGGCTGAAAAGCACCACAAAAAGACCAGCAATAAAAAGGAATGGTTTTACGCTTTCCGGTCTGCGAAATTTCATTCGGGTGAAGAAATAACCAACGATGAAAAGCAGCCCCAATCCGCTGAGATACATATAGCGGTCAGCGGTCATAGAAAACCCGATGGGGGTTAATTTCAAGACGGGAAGTACCGGAATCAAAAAGAGCAAAGCACCGAAAACGACCTCGCGATGCGAGCGATACTTTTTAATGAATAAGTACACGAGACTTCCTATTACAAGCGGTGCGAGATAATGAAAGAGGTTCAAAGAACTTGGATCGCGGTAGATGATGCTCAAGTTTGCGGGCACCAGGTATTTGACGAAATACCACATCAATTGAAACGGAATGAAAAATACAGCCTGCCAGGTAGAAAAATTACTGTTATCCACAGCGCGGGTTACGAATTCACTTCGGCCTTGCAAGGCAACCCAAATGAAAAATAAACTCACCATTCCGAAGGGAATCTTTTCCACCAACCAGCGAATACTCCACTTTCGTCTTAACAAATAATCAAGAGCTAAAAGCACGGCTGGAAGCGTTACTGCCATGGCTTTAGCAAAACAGGCGATGCCAAACAATAAAAAACTTACTATCAAGTATATCCAGCGAAGCCTTCGCTTGATGTAAAGAATATAGGCAATCATACTACCTAAAAAGAAGCTGCTGTACATTAAGGTACTCCTCGCTGAGACCCAAGCAACCACTTCCACCGAAAGTGGGTGAAGCGCAAAGATAGCTGCCGCAAAAAGCGAAAAATAACGCTTGCCCAACAATAGCTGAAACAACCAAAAAACAAGTGCTGTATTGATGAGGTGCCAGAGCAAATTCATCCCATGAAAGCCGCCGGCATTCATACCAAAGAGCTTGTGTTCTACATTGAAAGAGGAAGTAGCTAGTGGTTGATACATGCTCTGCACAAAATAGTCTGTGCTGAAGATGTGTTGGGTATTTTCCAGAGAAATAGCAGCCGTCACTTCATCGTTTCTGACGATCTGCTTTTCATCGTCCCAATTGGTGAAGGAAAAGAAGAGTGTTCTGCCATACACAGCAAGTATCAACACTGCTAATCCGAGAACATACCACTTGAATTTTTGATCCATCAAAAGCGCTTTTCACTCGTCGCAAGATACATATTCTGAGTTTTTCTAATTGATGGCTTTGCCCTAATTTTAAACAAAACAATTCACATGAAAGTAGCAGTTCTTGGTATGGGTGGTGTCGGTGGTTTTTTTGGGGGAAAACTCGCCAAAGCGGGTATTTCTACTTTGTTTGTCGCGCGCGGACCTCACCTTCAAGAAATCCAAAAGAAGGGCTTACAAGTAAAAAGTATCGATGGTGATTTTACGGCCCATCCCACTCAGGCCACAGACGATTTGACCGCCTGCGAAGACGCCGATCTGATCCTATTTTGTACCAAAACTTGGCAAATTGATGAGTTGGCACCTCAATTGAAGGCGATTTTGAAACCTGCTGCGATCATCTTACCCTTACAAAATGGTGCCGACAATGAAGAACGCTTGCTTCAATATTTCCCCAAAGAACAAATCCTAGGCGGACTGTGCCGAATTATTAGCTTTGTGGAATCACCTGGAGTCATTCATCATCCTGCCTTTCACCCGCAAATTATATTTGGAGAACTGAACAACGAGAAGACAAAGCGTGTACAAGCCATCAAAGCGCTATTTGATCAGGCAGAAATTGACAGCATTATAGCAGACGACATCTGGCGCGCTATTTGGCAAAAGTTCTTATTTATCTGCACCATTAGTGGATTGGGCGCTTTAACGCGAAGTGAGATTGGGGTCGTACGAAGCAACCCATTCACCAGAGACTTACTTATTAAAACCGCGCAAGAGATCATTACCGTTGCCCAAGCGAAGCAAATCAATCTACTTCCTGCAGATATCGATCGAATGTTTGAAGCCATCGATAGTCAAAATCCTAACACAACAGCTTCTATGCAGCGTGATATCATGGAAGGTAAGCCTTCGGAGTTGGAACAGTTTAATGGATATATCGTAAAAGAAGGACAGCGCTTGGCAGTTTCCACACCCGTCAACCACATGATTTATCAGTTGCTTTTGCCACAAGAAAACCAGGCAAGATCAAGAAATTCCTAGGGCTTTTTTGATGGTAGGAAGTTCGCTTTGAGCATATTCTAATCCAATCGTATACGCTTTGTTGATCATGCGGGTGTCAAGCACCCCGATCTTTCGTACTTCCGCAGGCAAAAAGGTGTAATCGCAGCGTTCGATCTTCTCCAAATGATTGGCCTCCAAACTAATATGATACACGCGCTGAATTAATTGCAACATGTTACCTACTTCTTTGGGCTGAATGGGAAGCACAGGATTTACAAAGCTGCCAATCAAGGCATCGCATTTTTTCTCAATGGGTTCCGTGGGGAAATTGTTCAGGACTCCACCATCTGTGTAGAGTTCCCCTTCAATATTCACAGGAGAAAAGTATGGCGGTAAAGCGCTAGAGGCAATTAAGGGTTTGATCAGTGGACCCTTGCTAAAATAGCTTAAGGTTCCGTTAGTGAGATTGGTGGCTGTTATGGTCAAGGGTATGTTCAATTGTTCAAATGTATCCTTGCCCAACGCTTCGGCAAAGATGCGTTGGTATTTTGCACTGTTTACAATACCAGGTTTGTTCCAGGTGAAGAGCGAAAACTTGAAGAGTGGGGTACTCTCGAAAAAACCAATCATTTCCTCTGGTGATTTTCCTGCGGCGTACAAAGCTGCCACTAGGGCGCCTCCACTGGTGCCAGAGAGGATATTCGGACGAATATCATTGTCCAGAAGAACCTTTAAAAGACCGATGTGCGCTATGGCCTTTACGCCGCCACCAGATAAGGTCAATCCAATTTTTTTTGTTGCCATTTTGTTGGGTTGTTGTGTTAAAAATAGGTGGAATTCTCCAATAGTGAAAGCCTTTGTTTACCCCTTTCTAAACTTAGAGAGGATTTGTACTTTTGTCGCTTATTTGATGCAGGATGAAATACCATTTCAACGAGATCGAGGCCAAGTGGCAAAAGTACTGGGCGGAACAGCAAACATTCAAGGCTGAAAATCATTCCGATAAGCCTAAATTCTATGTATTAGATATGTTTCCCTATCCTTCTGGGGCAGGTTTACACGTAGGTCACCCGCTGGGGTATATCGCTAGTGATATATACGCACGTTACAAAAGACATCAAGGCTACAATGTCTTGCATCCACAGGGCTACGATTCGTTTGGTCTTCCGGCGGAACAATACGCCATTCAAACAGGTCAGCATCCTGCCATCACTACAGCCACGAATATCAAGCGGTATCGCGAACAGCTCGATAAAATGGGCTTCTCTTTTGATTGGAGTCGCGAAGTGCGTACTTCAGATCCGCAGTATTACCAATGGACACAGTGGATTTTTATTCAGCTCTTCAATTCTTGGTATTGCAAAGAGCACGACAAGGCCATGGCCATCGAAGATTTGGTGACCATTTTCGAAAAAATGGGCAATAAAACCTTGAATGCTCTGTGTGAAGAGATAGATATCGAGTTCACTGCAGAAGAATGGAATGCGTATACTTGGAAGGAGCAACAAGAGATCCTGCTAAAATATCGTTTGGCTTACTTAGCCGAAACCGAGGTCAATTGGTGCCCTGCCTTGGGCACTGTCTTAGCCAACGATGAAATTGTAAATGGTGTTTCAGAACGTGGTGGCCATCCAGTCGTGCGAAAAAAGATGACCCAATGGAGCATGCGCATTACAGCCTACGCCCAACGTTTGTTGGATGGATTGGATACAATCGATTGGCCGCAACCGCTCAAAGACTCGCAGACCAACTGGATAGGCCGTTCTGAAGGAGCAAGTGTAAGCTTCCATGTCATTTCGAGTGAAGGCG
>CAWUKP010000195.1:0-5345 GCA_963922975.1 uncultured Spongiivirga sp.
AAAAATCAATTCTCATTCTTCGGAAAGCAGTTAAAGAAGATTGCCAACCCGAAAACGGGAGCCTACAAGGGCTTAGGAAGCTTTATATCAATAGCCAAGATTTTCCCAAGAAGTTGGGATTGGGAGGCTTTTTGGTCCATCACCGCTTTCTTGTCCATTATGCTTGGAGTGTTGAACTTGTTACCTATACCTGCTTTAGATGGTGGCCACGCGATGTTCTTAGTGTATGAATTGATTGCACGGAAAAAGCCCAGTGACAAATTTATGGAGTACGCGCAGATGGCGGGATTCATCATTTTGATTACTCTTTTTGTGTATGCCTTCGGAAATGATATCTACAGGAACTTTGTGAAGTAGGTAGAAATCTCGTTTTTTTGTTTTGGAAAGGTGAAAAAACGATTATATTTGCGTCCGCAAAAGCGGAAAATGACTTTCCTCAGTAGCTCAGTTGGTTAGAGCATCTGACTGTTAATCAGAGGGTCGCTGGTTCGAGCCCAGCCTGAGGAGCAAAGCGAAACAGAAAAGCCACCATAAAAAGGTGGCTTTTTTCATGGAATGAATTTGAGCGAGTGAAGAACTCAAATTATTTGGCAATAATAACTACTACAAAAGCCATCCCAGAGAGAGATGGCTTTTTCGCTGCGTTAAGAACTTATGAATACATCTTTTAGTTTTCCCAAAAGAAATGGTCATAGGTAGAGTTTGTACTTACCTTCTTGTGTACCGTTCTTAATTGCATTTGTCGTGTTTTGTAATTGAAGTTGGCCATAGCTGGTGCTTTGATTTTTACTTTCACAGAACGTCTTCTTCTGGTTTTAGATTTGTATAACTCGGCTTCCTGAGCGCAGTACTGATTGACAGAGAGCCCTCTAATTTGAGCTGTGATCGTACCTCTTCGACGCTTCCATCTTCCGCGACGTTTCTTGTAGTGTACTGTTTTCGATTTGATTCTTGAACCCCAGATACCACTCGGATGCGATAACTTTTGCTTGCCTTTGATTCTACGTCTGCTGGTTGGATAGTAATAACGAGAACGTTGAAAGCCCAATCTGCATTCAGGAGTATTCGAACCGCCCGTACTGCCAGAGTTGTTATTGTAATTTCCTGAACTGCTTCCGCCTGTATAACCACCGTGAATAGCTACTCCGTCTACATCGACAAATTCTTCAGCATTGCTAACGGCAATGCGATTGAGTAAGGCAACATCATTTTTTTCAACCGTAACATAGCCGTAGCGTGTAAAATGGTACAGTAAATTACCAATCTTTACATTGCCCAACTCATTGACTACTGTGCGCACTTCATCATCGAAGATATAATGCTCATCAGGATCGTTCTTGTCGTCTAACTCTTCATTGTTGAGCCACTTCTCTTCTTCCGCTCTCAGTTTTTTGCGAAGCGAAGAAAATCCTGAAAACTGCTTTTCAAAATCAATTAGCACTTGATCTGGATTGTAGCCCAGCTTGTCTTCCATGTCATCCAGCTCATCACCCTCTAGGTGTCCCCATTCCTTCAAAAACTTGTCGTCATGCTCTTCAGTTTGCAGCTCTAAGTCGTCAATGACTTTAACAAAGGTCTCCACATCGGGGAATGCCAGCATATCATCAAAGGTGGTAATACCTCGGGCAGCTACGCTTCTTGAGAACGCATCTTGTCCTTGCGGTTCTTCAAATGGCGAATCGCTTACGGATTCGGTTTCGCAGGACTGCAGTAAACCGTAGGCCGCCACCATTGCCAAGAATAAAAAAATTCGGTTTGTTTTCATTGGTATGATTTTTTTGATTAGTGCTATATCGTTCCGTGACTTTACGATTTGTTACCCAGTTGGGCTTTGTTTTTGGTTAATTGTCGTTAAAATCGAGAAGTAAAGAACCAAACATCAGGCTATCTAGCAATACCAAAAGCCACCTCAGAAAGAGATGGCTTTGCAGTAATGGAGCATCAACAGCTTGGCACATAAGTAGGCACCATTAATCAACTTATTTAAAACCCCACCGCCCTGATGGTGGGGTTTTGAGATGGCTAAAAAAGTAACCACTTTTTGTTGTATACCATCTCTTTGCAGATTCCATAGCTATTGTTTTAACAGGCGTAGGGTGGTAACTCTCTCAACTTCTATCAAACGAATAAGATAAATACCCGCTGGTAATTCGCTGAGGTCAAGCTTGTTATTGTTAGCCTCTGTGTGGCTCAATTTTCTCCCGTTGAAATCGTATACTTCAACTCGTTCCAATTGGTCTGTATTCCCTTCAAAAAATACAGGACCACTGGTAGGATTTGGATACAACTGAATGGTATTTTGGCTATGAAATTCGGGACTTCCTAGAGTTGGAGAGGCTGATGGATTCAGGGTGCCAAAAGTACCATCTAATGTTGGAGTAATGTCAAAATTAGAGGCGTCAATGATCATTCCACTAGCATCGTAAATAGCTCCACTAGATACAGATATTTGATAAAAACCTCCGGTACTCTCATCTCTAAAGATAGCTCCTGGTACACTTCCGATGTTGGGTAGGTCTACTCCTCCAAAATCAGCACCATACTGTATGCCTTCCGGGCAACAGGCGCCTCCATCACTAACACCAACAGCATCGAAGATGACTCCAAATGTTGAAAGATCTATTGCTGCACGACTGTCATTGCCGTCACCATCGATATCGGTGACATCAACTGTTCCACTGAATGAGCTGGTCAACACTGCGGTATGTGTAGGGTCTGCAATGTCTGGAATGGAAGCTACCAATAAGCCATCTGCATTGAAAGTTCCTGAGAAAGTATCAGCACTTCTTACAACACCGGCCTCACCCGTATCGGTGTCTCCTTCAATAACAACAAAGGTCCCTACAAAGGCTTCTCCCGGCGCACCAATGATTTCCAACTCTTGGGTGGAGTTCGAGCTTTGTGGTTGATACTCGCTAATTAAAATCGGGAAGGTTACGTTGGAAGTGAGTGTGATTGTGGCCATACATTCAGCACTATTGCCAGAGGCATCTACCACGGTAAGAGTCACATCGTTTTCACCTAATTGGTCGTAGGTGAAGTCTAAGGAAGCTGCACCATTAATCAAAAATTCAATAGCTCCACTATTATCAGAGGATCCTCCATCTATCTGGTCTCCCGTAACGGTGGTACCATTCAGGCCAATTTCTATGGAGATATCCTGGCATACCGCAATTGGATTTTCGGTATCTGGAATCAAGGAAACGTCATTACCATCTCCACCTACATAGCTAATAGTACCGGCATAATCTCCAAAGGTCACACCACTACCTTCGGGAAGATTGTTGAAGGTACCCACCACAGCATCGGCCCCATCGTTGCTCACCAGGATGATCTCATTATCATCCGCTTGTGCTACAAAACCTGCTAGAGGAGCAAAAGTAGCATCTGTAAGAGTTAGTGTGCCATTGACAACAAGTTGGTCAAAGTTCGCATTGCTGTTTAGGTAAGGGGCAAAGATTCCTCCGTTGATTGCCAAACTTGCTGTAGTCAAGATATTGTTTGAAGTGCCATCTCCAGGGGTGATGGTAGCATCCGAATTTACGGTGGTTGTTCCTCCCGAAAGTGCACCTAAACCAGTGATTACTGTGTTTTCACGTTCAGCACTTACACCATCAAGAATGGTAATATCCAAACCAGTTCCATCAGTCAAATCTCCCTCTCCCAAATCGAAAACGGCGTCGATTAATGTCAATGTCCCAAATGTGATGTCTAAGGAAGACAAATCATCAGCAACAAAGGTGACATTCCCATCCAAGAATCGTGTCGAGGTGCCTGAAACGGTTTGATAATTTAGTTTTTCAATAGTAGTATTACCAATAAACTCCAAATTGCCACCGTTATGCGTAATGGTCGCCAGAGTGTTGGAAGTATTGGTTACATTGATAGTTCCTCCACTACCCAGAGTCAAGTTGCCTGTATTACTTTTAAGAATGTTGGTATTGTTTGTAAGATTGATGGTAGGTGCAAAAACAGTTGCGGCATCAATGGTAAACAGTCCAATCTCGAGGTCATCGATATCATTAAAGATGAGGAGTTCCATATTGGTTCCTCCACTTGCTGTAGCTAAGAAGTTGACGTCATTATCCCCAAAGAACTGGGCAGTTATTCCAGTATTTCCACCTCTAAAAATAAGCCTATCTGTGGTTACCGTACCACTAGACTGATTGATTTGACTGATACTTGAGAGTCTAAGATCGGAAGCTCCTGCCGTATTGACAGCTCCACTTAAAATTAGGTTGCCTGGTACTACTGTAATATCGTTTAGAAGATCACTGGTTATGGTTGTGGTAACGTCGCCCAATGTTAGGGTACTGCCTGCTTGAAAATTTAAGATTTGCCCGGCTGTTAACGTAACTGTACCACTAAAGTTATGCCTGTTCTGACCATCATCAAAATTGATCAAGTTGGTGGCTTGCAATTGGGAAGTGCCAGAAATGGTAATGGGAAGCGCTTGGTCGGTAATACTAGCAGCTTGTATTGTAAGACTACTCGCGGTCACTGTGCCTAATTCGATATCGGCAGTAGAGATAATGTTCAAAGGCCCTTCAATATTGATGCTTCCGGCTTGCACATAGTTTTCAATACCACTAAGCGAAATACCATTATTTGCACCAGATAGTGCAAGATCTGTATCAAAAGTGATGTTGTCGTCTCCGTCGCCAGCAATAAACGCTATACCATTGGTAATACTCGCTAGGGGCACAGTTACCAAGGAGCCTGTTACATTGTTAATACCATCACCAATATCGGCCGGAAGTACCAAATTACTAATCAGCAACAGGTTATTGGTAGGCCCTCCTATGCCAAACGTAAGCTGATCATCGGATGCATTCTCTACGTCTGTGATGCGCAAGGTTCCATTATCAAGTTCAACAATAGTCTCAGGAGGATTTTGTTCAACACTGACTGTGAAAGAACAGCTATCTAGTATGTTACCAGCACTATCTTCGAGTTGAAAGCTATTGACAGTGTCTCCAACAGGAAATGCGCTACCGCTTGCTAATCCCGCTGTTTGTATGAGCGTATAATCTCCCGGGGTGCACGTATTTCCAATAGAAAGATTAAAATCTACGGTTTCGGACATGGCTGGCGGGTCGATAAATACCGATACATCGTCACAACCTAAGATCTCAGGCACCCGGTTATCTTCAACAGTTACGGTGGCCTGACAACTGGATGCATTTCCATTATTGTCTTGTAAAGATAGTGTTACTGTATTCTCGCCTAAATTAGAGCAATCAAAGCTGTTTGGGCTAACATTTCTGAAAGCAATTCCTGAATCGGCATCTGTGGTATTATTATTCTCTTGATTCGCATTGATACTAACTGTACCATTGTCTCGA
>CAWUKP010000196.1:0-5315 GCA_963922975.1 uncultured Spongiivirga sp.
CGCCATATCGAGCATAACCTAGATCGAGAAGAAGTTGACTTCGCACTGGAGGTAGCCTCAGCTGGCGCTACGGCACCTTTGCAGCATCCTAGGCAGTACAAGAAGAATGTAGGGAGAAAGTTAGAAGTAAAAACTGCCGAAGGAAAAACCCAAGGCACGCTGGAAAGCGCCGATGAGGAAAAGATCTTACTGACATGGAAAGCCAGAGAACCAAAACCTGTTGGTAAAGGAAAGATAACAGTCGAAAAAAGGTTAGAAGTGCCTTATTCCGACATTGAAGAAGCAAAAGTTAAGATTGTATTTTAATTAAATTGACGAATGGAAAATCTTGCATTGATTGAATCGTTTTCAGAATTCAAAGACGATAAGCTGATCGATCGTGTGACACTCATGGCCATCTTGGAAGATGTGTTCAGAAACACCTTGAAGAAGAAGTATGGTGCTGACGACAATTTTGACATCATCATCAACCCAGATAAAGGTGACCTTGAGATTTGGAGAAATCGCATTGTTGTAGCGGATGGTGAAGTAGAAGACGAGAATCAGGAGATCTCCTTAACGGAAGCACGCAAAATCGAGCCCGACTTTGAAGTAGGTGAAGATGTGTCGGAAGAAGTGAAGCTGATCGATCTTGGAAGAAGATCAATTTTGGCCTTGCGTCAAAATTTGATTTCGCGTATCCACGAGCATGATAACACCAACATCTATAAGCAATTTAAAGAGTTGGAAGGAGATATCTACACTGCTGAGGTACACCATATTCGTCACAGAGCAGTCATTCTTTTAGACGATGAGGGGAACGAGATTTTGTTGCCAAAAGACAAACAAATTCCTTCTGATTTCTTCCGAAAAGGGGAAAATGTTCGAGGCGTTATCGAAAGTGTTGAGTTGAAAGGCAACAAGCCTTTGATCATCATGTCACGTACCTCGCCCTTGTTCCTGGAGAAGTTATTCGAACAAGAAATTCCAGAAGTTTTCGACGGGTTGATTTCCGTGAAAAAAGTAGTTCGAATCCCTGGTGAAAAGGCCAAAGTAGCCGTCGACTCTTATGACGATCGTATCGATCCAGTTGGTGCTTGTGTGGGGATGAAAGGTTCTAGAATTCACGGGATCGTGAGAGAATTGGGTAATGAGAATATTGATGTAATCAATTACACGAATAACAACCAATTGTTCATCACCCGTGCTCTAAGCCCAGCGCGTATCACCACGGTGAAAATCGATGATGAAAACAAACGTGCCGAGGTTATTTTGAAGCCAGAAGAGGTGTCTAAAGCCATCGGAAAGGGTGGACATAACATTAGACTTGCAGGACATTTAACGGGATATGAAATCGATGTATTCCGTGAAGGCGTGGAAGAAGATGTAGAGTTGACTGAGTTTTCTGATGAAATCGAGGCATGGGTTATTGCCGAATTTAAGAAGATCGGCCTTGATACTGCGAAAAGTGTCTTGGAACAAGACCCACATGATCTCGTCAAAAGAACCGATTTAGAAGAGGAAACCGTGGACGAGGTGGTTCGTATTTTGAAGGAAGAATTTGAAGATTAAGCTAAAAAACCTTAACATAGCAAGTAACTAAGTAAAGCGCATGGCTGAAACAAAAACAATGAGACTCAATAAAGTACTACGCGAACTAAACATTTCTTTAGATCGGGCAGTGGAGTTCTTGCATCAAAAAGGATATGATGTAGATGCAAGACCTACTACCAAGATTTCTGGAGAAGTGTACGACGTATTGCTGGATGAATTTCAGACTGACAAAAGCAAAAAAGTGGCGTCTCGCGAGGTGGGTGAGGAGAAGCGAAAAGAAAAAGAGGCCTTGCGTATTCAGCTAGAAAAAGAACAGGAAGAAAAGCAGGAAACTAAACCTGCAGAGGTGATCAAGGCGAAAGCGAAAGTGGACGGCCCAAAACAAGTGGGTAAGATCGACTTGGAGCCCAAGCCTAAAGCCGCCGAGAAGCCTTCTGAAGAAGCTGCAAAACCCACCAAAAAACCTGCAGCAACTAAGGAAAAACCAGTAGAAGCCAAAAAGAAGGAAGAAAAAGAACAAGAAAAGGCGCCAGCTACAGAAGAGGCTACTCCTTCCACCATAAAAACACAATACCAAAAGCTCTCTGGCCCAAAAATGACTGGTCAGAAAATCGACCTTGCCAAGTTTGAAAAGCCAAAGAAAAGCAAGGAAGAAAAAGAGAAGGAAAAAGACGGTCGACGCAAACGTCGCCGTATCAGCAAAAATCCAGTCGGAGGAAACGGAAATGCTCGTGACGATAAAAGACGTGGCGGGAAGAAACGCCCCGTTGTTAACAAAGTAGAGCCTACCGACGAGGAAATCCAAAAGCAAGTTCGCGAAACCCTTGAAAAGCTTCAGGGTAAATCTTCTAAATCTAAGGCAGCCAAGTATCGTCGCGAAAAGAGAGATACGCACCGCCAAAAAACGGAAGAAGAACAGGCGGCTCAAGAAGCCGAAAGCAAAGTGTTGAAGGTCACAGAATTTGTAACCGTTTCAGAAGTGGCTACGATGATGGACGTGCCCGTCACCCTAGTAATTTCGGCCTGTATGTCTTTAGGCATGATGGTAACCATGAATCAGCGCTTGGATGCTGAAACATTGACCATCGTTGCAGAAGAGTTCGGGTATGAAGTAGACTTTGTTACTGCCGATATCGAGGAGGCCATCCAAGAGGATGAAGACAGTCCAGAAGATTTATCGCCAAGAGCGCCGATAGTTACAGTGATGGGTCACGTAGACCACGGTAAAACGTCACTGTTGGATTACGTTCGCGAAGCGAATGTGATTGCGGGCGAGTCCGGAGGAATTACCCAGCACATAGGTGCCTACGGTGTAACATTAGAAAACGGTCAAACTATTACATTCCTTGATACACCAGGTCACGAGGCGTTTACGGCTATGCGTGCTCGCGGTGCTCAGGTAACAGATATTGCGGTTATTGTGATTGCTGCAGACGATGATGTCATGCCGCAAACCAAAGAAGCCATCAGCCACGCACAAGCGGCTGGGGTGCCTATCGTTTTTGCGATTAACAAAGTCGATAAGCCGACCGCCAACCCAGATAAGGTGAAAGAAAGTTTGGCTTCCATGAATTTACTAGTGGAAGATTGGGGTGGGAAAATCCAATCGCATGACATTTCAGCAAAAACCGGACTTGGAGTTCAAGAATTATTAGAGAAAGTCTTACTCGAAGCCGAATTGCTTGAATTACAGGCAAATCCTGATAAAGTAGCCAACGGAACGGTGGTAGAAGCCTATCTTGACAAAGGTCGCGGATATGTATCTACGATTTTGGTACAAGGTGGAACCCTGAGAATTGGTGATTACGTTTTGGCTGGAAAGAATAGTGGAAAGGTGAAGGCCATGTTCGATGAGCGTGGAAAAGAAGTGAAAAAGGCAGGGCCCGCGACTCCAGTTTCAATTTTAGGTCTGGATGGTGCTCCACAAGCGGGAGATAAATTCAATGTCTTTGAAGATGAGCGTGAAGCGAAACAAATCGCCGCGAAGCGTACGCAACTGCAACGCGAACTCAACGTACGAACTCAAAAACATATTACTCTCGACGAAATTGGTCGTCGTATTGCTTTGGGCGACTTCCAAGAGTTGAACATCATCTTGAAAGGTGATGTGGACGGTTCAGTAGAAGCCCTAACTGATTCCTTCCAGAAACTCTCTACTGACGAAATTCAGGTGAATATTATCCACAAAGGTGTGGGAGCCATTACAGAATCTGATGTTTTGTTGGCCAGTGCCTCTGACGCGATTGTCATCGGCTTTAATGTTCGTCCGATGGGCAATGCCCGCCAAGTGGCTGAAAAGGAGGAAATCGACATTCGTACCTACTCCATTATCTACGATGCGATCAACGACTTGAAAGACGCGATGGAGGGTATGCTTTCACCAGAATTGAAGGAGGAAGTGACCGGTAATGCTGAAATTAGAGAAACCTTTAAGATTTCCAAAGTAGGAACCATTGCAGGTTGTATGGTAACCGATGGTAAAATCTTTAGAAATTCAAGCATCCGTCTCATCCGAGATGGAGTGGTTATTTTCACTGGTGAATTGTCATCGCTCAAACGTTTCAAAGACGATGTCAAAGAAGTATCAAAAGGCTACGACTGCGGTATGCAGATCAAAGGCTATAATGATATTAAGGAAGGCGACATTGTAGAGGCTTTCCAAGAAGTAGCGGTTAAAAAGACACTGAAGTAAGTAGGAAAGACCTTCTAATATTTACAAAGAACCTTGAAATCAAGGACTTAAGCGGCACCATGGTGCCGCTTTTCTTTTTTATCCATTACCTTTAAGTTCTAACCAATACACCTTTAATCATGAAAAGAATTCTATTCTCTTTGCTGCTTTTGGGCGGCTTTTTTACGTCGCAGGAAGTGCAAAGTCAAGATCAGCCGTTTATCGGAGAAGTTAAAATGTTTGCTGGGAATTTCGCTCCCAGAGGTTGGGCCAAGTGCGACGGTCAGCTACTGGCTATTTCAGGAAACGAAGCACTATTTTCTATTTTAGGAACCACTTATGGTGGTGACGGAAGAACCACTTTTGGCTTACCAGATCTCCGCGGCCGTGTACCTATGAATTGGGGTCAAGGCGCCGGATTGAGTAACTATGTTTGGGGCCAACAAGGCGGTAACGAATCCAATACCTTGTCGGTTGCTCAAATGCCCGGGCATACGCATCCTGTAAACGCTAGCACGGGCGACGGAAACCAGTCGACGCCAGGTGGAAACTTGATGGCCGGAACAAAAATCCTAGATCCCGAATACTCAGACGGGACTGCCGATGTAACGATGAACGCCAATATGATTGGAAGCACAGGGGGCAACCAAGCCGTAGAAAATCGCCAACCCTATGTTACTGTTACCTTCATCATTGCGCTAGAAGGGGTCTTCCCTTCTCGCAATTAATAAGTAATGAAAAAACTAAGCTTATTACTGTACTTGTGCGCGTTCACGGCAAGCGCGCAAATAACCTTTAACGCCTGTCACCCTTTGCTCGAAGATCAGGATTATACCGTTAATCTTGTGGGAACAGACGGTACAGGTAGGAATATTTATGAGACCACACCCATCACCGGAGATCAACCCTGTAGTGGTGTTGGGGTATGCGAACTGCGTTTCGCATGGAACGATACCTCAAGCCAATGGGAGATTTTGGCCGATGATGGAACAGGCGATTTTAGCAGTCCGTTTTTATTGTACACGAATTCGGAGGCTTCTTTACCAAATCCGCCAAGTTTGACTTTGGGTATATGGACTGAGAATTCAGCGGTAACGGCCGATACTTGCGG
>CAWUKP010000197.1:0-5312 GCA_963922975.1 uncultured Spongiivirga sp.
ACAAATTCTCCTTTGGCAGTTTTAAGTCCTTCTTTCAAAGCGCCTGCTTTGAAGCCTTCGCGGTTTTCTCGTTGAATGTGCAAAGCGTCGTATCCCTTAGCCTGTAATTCTTGAATACCTGCAGCCGTGATAGCAATCGCCTCTTCGTCTGTAGAATCGTCCAATACCTGAATTTCCAGCTTGTCTTTGGGATAATCTATTTCACCCATACACTTCAACAAACGATCCATCACATAGAGTTCGTTGAAAACTGGCAGCTGGATAGTTACGTGTGGAATTTGCGTAGCATCGGAAAGATCAAACTTCGGAGCGCGATCTTGTTTTCTTTTCGCGCGTACATAGTTGAAGAGCAAGTTCAATTGAGAGAGGGCATACGAAAAGATGAGCACCAATGCAATCACATAGATGATCAGCAGGGCAAAACTGATGGTATAAATGACCTCATTACTCAACATCACTTAAAACTATATTTGAAAATCCAACCAAGTATTTTTACGCCGGCAAATATAGTACCTTTTACGGTACCTGAAACTTTTGAGACGCCTATTCTCCGTTTATAACGAACTGGTACTTCGGTGTATGTGAACTTTTGTTTCAGCGCTTTCAATTGCATTTCAACCGTCCAGCCATAGGTCTTGTCTTCCATTTCGAGGGCTAGCAGTTTGTTGTATTTGATGGCTCTAAAGGGGCCAAGATCGGTAAATCGTGCTTTGAAGAACCATTTCATTAAGGTGGTGGCCAGCCAATTACCAAATACTTGTTGGGGAGTCATTGCCCCGTCTTCCCGCAATTCCTTGGTGCGAGCGCCAATCACCATATCAACATCATCGTTTAAGATCGGGGCAACAACTATATCCATTTCTTCAGGATAGTCAGAGTAGTCTCCATCTATAAATACGATGATATCGGGTGTTTGGGATTGCTGCGCGATGTAATCCATGCCTTTTAGGCAAGCATAGCCGTATCCTCTATTTAGTTCAGTCAACACGGTGGCACCAGCGTTTTCTGCGTTTTCGACGGTTTGATCCGTAGAATTGTTATTAACGACAATAATCTCTTCCACAAAGTCTGGAATACCTTGGATCACATGCGAGATAGAATCAGCTTCGTTATAAGCGGGAATGATGACTTTGATCAGGGTCACTGGAGGTCCGATAAATTATTATCTCTTTTAAAACTTCTGAAGTCGAACCACTCATCGATCTTCTTGCCATTTTCATATTTTTCTGCAGACACCAATTTTTTCTTTTTGTATTTCAAGCAATAACCATTTTTGATTCCTTTGGAAAGCTGACACTTGTGGTTGATATTCCCTTCAGCGTTATAAAATAGCCACCATTTCTGCTTTTGACCTTTTGAAAAATGACCCTCCATGAGTGGAGATCCGTCAGGCCGGTAAAAGTACCAATACTTTTCTTCTTTGTTGAACCTAAAATGTCCTTCTTTGGAAAGCTGTCCGTTTTGATGATAATACTTCCAATAGGCTGTTTTCTCACCGTTGAGCAACCAACCCTCGGCTTGCAAGGTGCCGTCTTCAAAATAGTCCTTGACATAGCGTCTTTCTCCAGCTGTATTCACTGAGAAAAAAAGAAGCGCCAACCAAAGAGTCTTGAACATTGAATTTCGAGTTTATAGATCTAGCGGTCATTGACCAACTTCATAAGATCTACATCGTTTCCAAGTAATACGTCGTTCGCATTGATCCTTCCTTTCTCCGAACCGTTCTCTAATTTCAGAACACCACGAGGGCAAACAGCTGAACAAATACCGCAACCCACGCAAGAAGCTCGTACGATGTTCTCGCCTTTTTGAGCATACGCACGCACGTCAATGCCCATTTCGCAATAGGTAGAGCAATTTCCGCAGGAAATACATTGACCGCCATTGGTCGTAATTCTAAAGCGCGAGAATAAGCGTTGTTGAATCCCTAAAATGGCTGCCATCGGACAACCAAAGCGGCACCACACACGATTGCCCAAAATAGGGTAGAAGCCCGTACCCACAACTCCAGAGAATACGGCGCCAATTGCGAAACCATACCATTTTTGAAGTTTGTAATCGGGGAAGAAGAATACATTTTTATTGCCTGCAAAATGATTGATCAGCAACATGCCGATGATCACTACAAACAAAGAAACTGCCGTGAACTTGGCGTCTTTGTCGAAGGCTTTCCGCTTAAAAGCGATCAAGAAGGTGAGCACTCCCGCCAAAAAGAGCACGATGAACCAAGTAAACTGACTTCTTGAAATGATCGCATCCGTATTTTTTCCTAAGTAAGAATACACAGTAGCTACCGTCATCAGCACGGCAAATACCAACACGGTATGAATAGACCAGCGCTCGAATTTCCAAGCACTAACTTTCTTGCTCGAAAGCTGTCGGAAAGCATCGCCTGCAGTTTCCGCCAATCCACCACAACCACAGACCCAGCTACAATACCAGCGTTTACCATATTTATAGGTCAGTATCGGTGAAATGATAAAAATGGTCGCTACACCAAAAATGAGCATTGCCTTGCCTATAGTGCCCGCGTTGATCAAGCCGTTGATATTCCAATCATAGAAAAGATAGTAGTTCAATGGCCACATATTTTTTAAATCGTAAAACGGAATGGGCCCGTTCGGAGCATTGTTCAAACCACTCATGATCTCTGGGATCAAAAAGGCAAAACCGAGTTGAAAAAACATGACCGAAATGGTACGAACTACTTGATACCGATTGTGTCGATATTTCAAAATGAATTTATACCCAAAGGCCAAAATAGCCACTGTGTACAAAGTTCCATATACAAACCACTGACTCGCGGGTTGGCCTTTCAATAAAAAGCTAAGAGGATCAAATAACGCTACAACGCCAGAGTTGGCTTTCCCATCTGTTCCTAAGCCTAAATATTCAGGATAGAAATACAGAATGATGTAAAAACTGGTCAAGACAACGCCGGCAACCCAACCCCATGTGCCTCGACTTGATATAGATTTGGTCCAAACATGATTGTTTTTAATACCTGCAGGATGATGGGCGTACAATTCTCGAGTGTAGAGCACGATACCTCCAATGAGCAACACGATGCCAAGCGTTAAAAAGATGGTGGCTTGCGGAAGGTTGATATTGAAAATGCCTATCAGCAAAATGAAAAGTCCCGTAAATCCGGTACCCAAGGCTATTTTTTGTAGCATGCTCATTTCGGGAGCCGGATTGGCCAAAGACATGCTGTAATCGATCTTATGACTCATGTGGTTATAGATTAGTGGTTACAGCCTACACCGCGGCGGTGGCTGTTGCTTTGAATTGTTGGTGAATTTCTTTTTCATGTTTTTTAAAGAACTCTGGGTCAAAGTTGGCCTTTGAAAGGTGTTCCATGACGAAGTCGACATCTCGTTCTTCGGTCAGCCATTGGTCGAATACGTCATGTCGCATTCGAATACCAAAGGTGTTGATTCCCAAGAATTTTCTAGTGTCTGCATGATAGGCCACAGTGATGCACTTCTTTCGATCGTTATGTATCCAATGGAAATGTGCCTCATGATCTTTTTTATTTCGGTCTGAAAACACCCAACCATAGGTCTGATATTCGATATCTAAGAATTTAGCGGAATTGAACCAATGTCCAGGGTTGTACGGCATTCGATTCCCGCAAATAGTCTGTGCTACCGTTTCGCCCATCATGCGTCCGGTGTACCAGACCGCTTCGATGGGACGTCGATTGCCAATTGCTTCATGTTGCTCGGCACAATCTCCGATGGCGAATACGTCTGGGATATTCGTTTCTAGGTGGCGATTCACCTTCACGCCTCGCCCTAGTTCGATATTGGAACTTTTTAGGAAGTTTACATTCGGTGAAACACCAGCGGTCAAGCCAACTAATTGGCATTCGATGATCTCGCCAGTTTCTTGGATCTTAACTGCTTTTGCACGGCCATTTTCATCAGCAATGATCTCGGCGAGATTAGTCGCTAAACGAAGGTCGATGTGATGCTCGCGAATGTGTTCGTTGATCATTTGTGATTCGCCTTCGGGCAGTACGCCGTTCCAAAAACTGCTTTCGCGTACTAAAAAAGTCACAGGTATGTTTCTGGAACATAGCATTTCTGCCAATTCGATACCGATCAAACCCCCACCCACGATCACCGCACGTTGAATGTCTTTGGTATTTTGCTCTAAAAGGTCTAAGTCTTGCGCGGAATACAAGCCTTGAACCCCTTCCAAATCTTGCCCAGGCCATCCAAACTTATTGGGTTTGGAACCTGTGGCAATGATCAGCTTATCATATTGAACCGTGGCATAGTTGTCTAGCGTAAGCTCTTTGGCTTCAGTATCTACATGGTTCACATAACCGCGACGAAGTTGGATGTTGTTCTTTTCCCAGAACCAATTTTCATAAGGCTGAATATGATCGAATTTCATATGGCCCATATAGACATACATCAAAGCGGTACGAGAGAAAAAATAGTCGGTTTCGGCCGAGATGACGGTAATCTGTTTGTCTGAAAGTTTTCGGATGTGACGTGCTGCAGTAATACCTGCAATGCCATTGCCGATAATGACAATGTGCTCCATAGTGAATTGGTTGATTGGTTGATGTGTCGCTTTTAAAGATAAGAACTTAACAGGGTTCAATGTATTTAGAATGGATTTAAATTGAAATGTTTTGTGTAAGGAATTGTTACTTATTGAGACATGATTGCTCTTGATAGTCAGAGGGTTAAAAAAATACACTGCCTTGTGTAAGTTCAACAAAAGGTCTTGCGACCGAGAACTCGTTACATCACAAAACCAACAAAAAAAATGAAAAAGATATTTCTAATTGTAATCCTGTTTTCGGGTTGGATGGTCCAATCACAATCATTGAAGGATTTCTTTGCAAAGACTGACCAACTCTTGGGCACCCATGTAAGCGATGGGAGAATAGACTATCAGGCGATCAAGAATGATTCGTCTCTTCTTGATGAAACACTAAAAATTGCTGAAACTGTTACCGTAAATACTGGCGATGCCGAGGCGTATCAAGCCTTTTGGATCAATGCCTATAATCTTGCGGTCATTAAAGGAATTGTCACTCATTATCCCACCAAGTCTCCCCTAGATATCAAAGGGTTCTTTGACAAAACGACCTATGCTTTGGCTGGAAAGAGGATCACGCTAAACGACATTGAGAACAAACAATTGCGGGGAAAGTTTGATGACGCGCGCTTTCATTTTGTACTCGTTTGTGCAGGTTTGGGCTGTCCGCCCATCATTCCACAGGCATATCAACCCTCTAATTTAGATCGTTTGCTCACCCAACAGACAAGTTTGGCGCTGAATAATCCTTC
>CAWUKP010000198.1:0-5285 GCA_963922975.1 uncultured Spongiivirga sp.
TTACGATTTTGTAGTTTCGGTAGATTCCCTCGAAAAGCTTACGGGCATTGACTTCTTTCCTCAACTGGACGATCGTACAGAAGAACGACTTGAAGCGTCATCAAGCTATAAGAATTGGAGCTTCCGTTAGTCAAATAATAGCATTGCTTATCGCCATTCATTCAAACGATTGGCGTCTAATTTGAGAAAGATGAACAGTAAAATGGTAAAGCCCCAAAGCGAGGAACCACCATAGCTGATGAAGGGAAGTGGAATCCCGATGGTAGGCAAGATACCGATGACCATTCCAATATTGATCACAAAGTGAAAAAACAGGATGGAAGCCACACTGTAACCAAAAACCCTACTAAACTGGCTTTTCTGACGTTCAGCTAGGGTTAGCAATCTCAAGATGAGCAATGTGAAGACAATCACCACGCCGCCCGCGCCTAGAAAACCAAATTCTTCACCTACCGTACTAAAAATATAATCTGTATGTTGCTCGGGTACGAAACCACCCTTGGTCTGCGTTCCTTCGAGCCAGCCTTTCCCTGTAAAACCTCCAGAACCAATGGCTATTTGTGATTGATTGGTGTTATATCCAATGCCTTTGGTATCAACACTTTTACCCAGTACAATATTGAAACGGTCACGGTGCCGTTGTTCAAACACATTATTAAATACGAAGTTCACCGAAAACGAAAAAGCTACCATCACGGTTATCGCCCCTAAAAAAGGTAAGAACGACAATCGCTTCTTCTTTTTCGTTTTCCGCTTCCAGAAGAAGAACAGTAATACTAGAAAGGCGATGCCAATAGAAACGTAAATTGGGCCAAATAGCAGGGTTACAATAAACAGAGAGATCGAGATAAAGGCGAGGATGAGATATATACCCGACAAGCCCTCTCGATGCAACACAAAGAAAAATGAACCGTAGACAAGTGCACTTCCTGGGTCTGGTTGCGGAACAATTAAAATGGCGGGTAAAGCAATGATCAGAAAGGCACTTAACTGATGTTTTAGATTCTTAATATTGAACTGCATGTCGCTCAAATACTTAGCCAACGCCAAAGCTGTAGCGGCTTTGGCAAATTCTGATGGTTGCAAGGTCATGCTGCCAATACCATACCAAGAAGTTGCTCCATTGATCGTTTTCCCGAAGATAAAAAGCCCTAAAAGCGCCGCTAAGGAAGCCAAATAGATAATACTCGCAAAGCGTTCGTAAAACTTAGCTTCAATACTAAGCAGCAGCATAATTAGCACGAGTCCGCAGCCAATAAAAAACAGTTGCTTGCCGTACGGCTGTGTTAGGTCTAATAAGGAGTTGGCGTTTTCATTTAATGAAGCCGAATAGATATTGAGCCAGCCCATACACACGAGCAGCGCGTAAAAGAGGATGGTAAGCCAGTCTAGTTTCCAGAGAAAATTGCCTGTCGTTCTGCTCATTGATTGATCTCAAAAGGTTCACCGCTGAGAGGCTTGTCGTACTCATCTTGAAGAGACCCAAGCATCATCCGTTCTTCAAGAACATCGCGCTTTACTTCCTGCGTTAGATACTTTTCGATCATTAAACTGGCAATGGGAGCGGCCCAACGACTTCCCCAATACCCATTTTCAATGAAAACCGCGATGGCAATTTTCGGGTTCTCTTTAGGCGCAAAGGCCACGAAAATGGAATGGTCCGTCAACTGAGTACGCACGCTATCAATGATGGCGAAATTTTCTGCAGTACCCGTTTTTCCGCAGACCTCAATGCCGGGAATTTTGGCGATTCTAGCAGTACCACCCTTTTTTTCCACCACATTAAACATCCCTTCAATAACAGGACCAAAATGATCTGCCGAAATGGTCGTCTGCCTTTTGGTGGTGAATTTTTCATCAATGCTTTGACCTTTGATGTCGCGAATGATGTGGGGTGTGTAATAATATCCTCGATTGGCGATGGTGGCGGTCATATTGGCCAATTGAATAGGGGAAGCCAAGATTTCGCCTTGCCCAATAGCATTAGAAATGGTAGTCACCGCACGCCATCCACCTCTCGGATACATTCGTTTATAGTAAGAAGAATCAGGTACGGTTCCTCTGGTTCCAATGGGGAGGTCATTTCCTAGAAAATTTCCCAAACCAAAACTCTCAATGTGCCGATTCCAGTTTTGGATACCCTCTTTGGGACTTTCATATTTCTCTACCACTCTTCGATAAACGTTGGAAAAGTAAGTGTTACAGGATTGATACACTGCTTTGTCCATATTGTTTTTAGTACCTGAAGGGCAATGGCAACCCATCCAGCGACCTTTGGCATAATAATGCCCGTGGTAACAGGTAATACGTTCGTCTGGAGTAACAACACCTTCTTGTAAAGCCACTAAGGCATTCAAGGTTTTGAACGGAGAGCCGGGCGGATATTGTGCTTGCAAACCACGGTCGAAAAGTGGTCTGTTGATGGTATCTCTGTGCAATTTGGCATAGTTCTTAGAACGTTGTCGCCCTACCAATTGCGAAGGGTCGTAGGTAGGTGCGCTGATAAGCGCCAACAATTCTCCAGAGGAAGGTTCGACAGCTACAATACCACCGCGCTTGTTGTTCATCAAGAGTTCTCCGTATTCTTGCAGTTCAATATCTAGAGAAATATAGATGTCTCTTCCTTGTTGAGGTAGTGTATCGTAAATACCATTTTTATATGGGCCGATGATGCGGTTGAAGCGATCTTTTTGTAAACGTTTTACGCCTTTAACACCTCGTAATACCTCTTCATACGATTTTTCGATACCCTGTCTGCCAATCAACTCACCTGCCTGATAATAGGGATTCTTTTGTACTTCGTAATCGTTCACTTCACTGATATAGCCTAAGACATTTCCTGCGGAATGGGTTCGGTAACTACGCAACGAACGTTTTTGGATGAAGAACCCTTGGTATTTGTGCATCTTTTCCTGAAGGGAAGCGTACTCTTCCTTGGCTAATTGAGCAATAAATACAGAGGGTCGCCATGGCGAATAGGTATAGGCTTTGCGATACCTGCGAATGAACTCTTTCTTATCAATATTGAGCAACTGACAAAACTCAAGAGTATCTAGGGTTTGTACTTCGCGGGGTGTAACCATTACATCGTAAGCGGGCTGATTTGCAACCAATAGTTTACCATTTCGGTCGTAGATATAGCCTCGTTCTGGATAGTCGTACACAGCTTTTACCGCGTTATTGGTCGACAACTCCTCAAATGAATCATCGAAGAGCTGTAAGTAGGACAACCTTCCTAGAAACACAGCTCCGACAAGAATTACGGTAAAATGAAGTAAAAACTTTCTCATGAACGTTTTCGGCTAAACAAAATGATAAAGGACAAACACAGGACAATGGTAAAGATACTAGAGAATAACGTTTTCTTCAAGACGGAAAGTATCAAGCCCATGTTAAAACTCTCCAACAAAAAGAGTACGAGATGATGGGTAACGGTCATCAGGGCTACATAGGTAAGACGCTCAATGCCACTAGTTTCCGTCAGACGAATGGTATTGTATTCATAACTAATACCGAAGGAAGAGCGGAGGACTACTGGTCTGATGTACGCAATAACCAAACAAGCGATTGCATTGATACCTCCTGAGTCCATGAACATATCAACGGTCAATCCCAATAGAAAGGCGACGACAATGAACAGCGTTCGATTTTTGTTAAAAGGGTAGATCAAAATAAAAAAGAGGTACACATACGGATTCACATAACCGAAAAGATTGATGTTATTGAAAACCACCACTTGTAGCAGCACTAACACGACAAAACCAGCCACTCCTCTTAGATTGAAATCATTCATTCTGCTGATTTTGAAGGGTTAATATCTCAATCGCATCTAGGTTTTCAATCACATACACATGTCCAATATGAGTCATGCTGTTTAGAAGTCGTACCTCGATGTCGTAGTAGTTTTGAGCTTCTTGCAATTCGTAGTTTTCTATAGTGCCAATGGGAATACCCTCAGGGAAGATCGTCGATTCACCTCCTGTAATAATAGTGTCTTGCAATTGAATATTGGCCAACTTAGGCACGTCCAACAATTGCGTAAATGCAGGATTCTCACCATTCCAAGTTAAGGAACCAATTTCACCAGAACGCCTGTGCTTTGCATTAATGCGAATGGTGGTGTTCAAGATAGAAATCACAGTGGCATATTTGGCAGAAACTCGATCTACAATTCCTACTACACCATCTGAGGTAATGACGCCCATATCTGGTTGAATCCCGTCGTTGGCACCTTTATCGATGGTTAAAATATTGTCGACGGCGCGGTAACTGTTTTTGATCACACGGGCCTCCCGAAATAGGTATTTGCTTTTGAAAGAAGAACTATCGATGCGTTGAGATATCGCAGTAGAATCTTGAGGGCCACCCAAGAGATTGTACAATCGCCTGTTCTCCTCCATTAAACGCCTGTTTTCATCTCTGAGGTGAAAGTATTCTGAAACATTAGCGGAAGTGGCATAGACGCCGCCAAAAAGCCAGCGAGCTGAGTTCGAAAACTTGCTTTTGTGATAGGAATGCGATTGCAAGGTTAGGACAAATCCTAAGCCTAGCAACAGCAGAAACAGCACACCGTTCTTATTTCGGATGAAAAAGTTGATGATCTGCTGCATGGGGGCCTAAAACTTATTTGATCAGTACACTCTTGTAACGCTCTAAGTTTTTGAGCGTAATACCGGTACCTCGAACTACGGCGCGTAAAGGATCTTCCGCAATATACACGGGTAGGTCCGTTTTTTGCGACAGTCGCTTGTCGAGCCCGCGTAGCATCGAACCACCACCGGCAAGGTAGATTCCGGTATTATAGATATCGGCCGCCAGTTCAGGAGGCGTTTGCGATAAGGTCTCCATCACCGCATCTTCGATGCGAAGAATAGATTTATCTAGGGCTTTCGCAATTTCTCTATGTGAAATATTAACCTGCTTCGGTTTCCCAGTCAAAAGGTCACGGCCCTGTACTGACATGTCTTCTGGTGGGAGCTCTAAGTCTTCTGTGGCCGCACCAATTTGAATTTTGATTTTTTCGGCGGTGCGCTCACCTACATACAGGTTGTGTTGGGTGCGCATGTAATAGATAATATCGTTGGTGAAGACATCACCTGCAATCTTTACAGACTTGTCACAGACAATTCCACCCAGCGCAATGACGGCAATTTCAGTAGTTCCTCCACCGATATCGACGATCATATTTCCTTTAGGTTGCATGATATCGATTCCAATACCAATGGCCGCTGCCATAGGTTCGTGGATGAGGTACACTTCTTTACCATTCACGCGTTCTGCAGATT
>CAWUKP010000199.1:0-5231 GCA_963922975.1 uncultured Spongiivirga sp.
CGAGGAAAAAGACTTGGTTGCAACCAGATCTGAACTGAACCGTTTTTATCAACAAGTTATTCACTTCTCAGTAATCACAGGGCCTCAGAGATCGTTTCAAATTACTCGCTTTACTGTATAACAATGTTCTTCACCTGAATGATGGCATCATTCAAAACAAAGGGTTTAGGCATCATCTTAGCTGGGCGTTCTGGAACGCCAAAGGCCTCATTTTCGAGTAGATCAAAAGAAGCTTCCATCAATTGCAATTCGGTGCGCTGATCAACCGGAACCTCCATAGTCAATTCAATAGGTTCCTGATCGGTGAAGTAGTAACCAAAGAGTTTGTTGCGCCAACGTTTAGTCATGACAAAGTCCTCACCTTCCTGCTTCTTTGCTTTCACCCCATTAATGCTCATCGCATAAAAGTGAACTTCTTCAGGAGCAAAAACTTCTAACCGATTCACGAAGCGTTGTGGCGCAATACACACTTGTAGTTTGCGCTTACTCCCGATAATCGTATCCAGAGTAATATCGATCTTTGGGACTGCAATGTCTTTCATCGGAGCGGGAGTAACGTGTCGGTAGCGGCTTCCGTACTTGCTGTAAGCTACATTAGTTGTCATACTTTCAGCACTACTTGGGTTTTCACCTAAAAACTGCTGAGTCCATTCGTCAAGTACGCGATCGTAGCTCAGCCAATAGGCTTTGCCATCGTCAGGAGCTTGCATGAAGACTAAACTATTGGGTTTCGGACGTTCTTCATTAAATGAGGAAGTCATATGTGCTCGAATGCCGTAGGCAAGTGCGAAAAAAGAACAAATGAAAACCGCAAATCCCTTGCGACGAATACCCCCCAGAATAGGAAGTAGCAAGCCAAATAAAAGCACCACCATAACCGCACTAACTGCAAGAATCTTTAAACCGAGTCCAACGGGAAACATTTTGACAAAAGGGGCTAACATAAGCAAAATTGGCGCAGCCAAAATCGCGATGATAAAATAGCTGGGGTCTTTTTGTCGAATTCGAATGAACCAGAGCAAGAGCCCTATAAATACTGGAATGATAAAAAATCCAGCCCCCTTCAAATAGAAGGCAAAGGCTCCGTTGAGCAATAGCCAGAAGAAAATTGGGGCCACCATAAAGCTGGCCACTCTGTCTACACTTTTGAATTTATGATAGGCCCAAAAGCAAATGGCAAGCGTGAGGGCCACTACAAAGGCGATATAAGCGTGACCATTGTAGGTAAAGCCGTGAAGCATATCGCCATAACCAGGATAGATTTTCAATAATAGCTGCCATCCAAAATGCGCTATGAGGCCTGATGCTACCAAGCTGATCAGAAAAGGTATAAAACCCCAAAAGATGTCTTTGGTATTCATCTTTCCCTCTTTGATACCGTAAAAAATCATAAAAAAGAAAATAAGCACCGCTAGTATAAACATGGGAAGTACCCAAGAAAAGGGATAGTCAAAAAAGCCTACCGCCGTATTAAAATAGACATGGTCAGTACCTTCTTCTACCTTTAGGTCTTCCAAACCTCGATTGGCAAAGTATGGCAGTAAACTCATCAGATAAGTTCCTTGATGCGCCAAGGTATTTCTATCCAAGCGTTCGTAGGTATCGTTCGCCGTGTGATAGTCATAATGATCATCAATAAAAGCAAAGTTGAATCCATCGATATCGCGCTCCTCCCGGAAAACCGTTAAATCGGTATCGTTTGGTAGCATTTTGTAAATGCTATACGCCAGTGAATTGGAAACAGGATGCGAGGGCTTTGCCTCTTTGAAGGCCTTTACGAGCTGCTTGTTCCCGCCATTGGTTTCGATCAACATATAACTAGCTCCTCCGCTACCCCGAGCTTCGAAATTGAGCACCAAACCTACATCTTTTGTCCAAGCGTGTTGTCTACAAAACAATTCGGCGCCATTAAGGCCAATTTCTTCCGAGTCAGAGATCAACACAATGATGTCATTCAGCGGTTGTTTACCCTCCGCCAAAAAGGCTCGTAGTCCTTCTAAAATTGTGGCCACACCGCTTCCCGCGTCGCTCGCACCATGCGACTTACTATGCGGCGCACTATCGTAATGTGAAAGTAGCATCAAGGCCTTTCCGGAAGCGCTGCCCTTCACTCGCGCCAAAATATTGATGGGTTTAGCCAAACCGCCCCAGCTATCGAACGTATATCCTTTTTGGGTTTCAACTTCTAAGCCAAGCCCCTCTAAAGTTTGAATTATGTAGGCTCGAACTTCGGCATGCGCCTCGGACCCAACATAATGTGGTTTTTCTGAGATGGTCTTTACGTGTGCCAGAGCACGATCAGTGGAGAACTGATCGACAGGTACGTCCGGACCGCTTTGATAACGAGGCATTGCTGATTGGAAACTCCAATAGGTAGCGAGCAAAAGAACGAGGAGGGCGAAAAACTTACGCATAGGTTATTGGTTTGTATCTCTATAAATGTACACAATTTGCATTTCACGATTTCATCTGAAAGTATCACTCTTAGGATAACTCCCTTAATTTCAGTATATTTAAGATTCTACTAACCAAAAACTATCCTTGAACCATGGCCATTAAAAGTTTTCAAGCCCCTAAGCAAGAGCTCAAAAAGGAGTACAATGCACCGATGTTGGTGTCTGATTATATGACCTCGAAGTTGGTCACCTTCCATACGGATCAAAGTATTTTAGAAGTGATGGAACTTTTCATCAAACATCGCATCTCAGGGGGACCTGTGATGGATGAACAAGGAAAGCTTGCCGGTATCGTTTCGGAAGCCGATTGTATGAAGCAAATCTCCGAAAGTCGCTACTTCAACATGCCAATTTTAGACAAAAGTGTTTCTAATTTTATGACGAAAGATGTGGAAACCATTGAGCATGACATGACTATTTTTGATGCGGCCTCTCGTTTTCACAAGAACAACCGAAGAAGACTGCCTGTCATGAAAAATGGCATGCTCGTTGGGCAAGTGAGCCGGAAAGATATTGTGGTAGCAGCGCTTAAATTGAACAGTCAGAACTGGTAGTCAACACCTCACCCTAGCCCTCTCCTCAAGGAGAGGGAACTATTATCTTCTTTTGACAAGTGCATAATATTCATTCTCCAGAGGTAAATAGCCTTGGTCGTAAACGAAATAGTAAACCGTGCCCGCTTTTGTGGTATAAATACTGGTGAAATAATTAAAATCAAAACCCTGAGCCATGAGTTTGGTTTTGGGCACTTTGGTTTTCTCTTTAGGGTTCAAACTTTCAAGAATTCGGTAGTTTTTTCGAAGTCGATTGTTGATGTTACGCACTAGATTCTTGCTGTCTTTGTTCACCTTATTGTTGTAGGCATTGCGACAAGCATCGCTGCAGAACTTCTTATCAATTCTACCCACCACACGGTCTCCGCATTCAAGGCAGCTTCGGTCTTTGCTCATGATTTCACTTTTTGATAACTGAACTTCATTTCTTGGGTTGAGCCATTTTCTTCCCCAACAACAACGTATACATTCATCGCAGTTTCGCTAACGCGCTCAAAAGTAAGCCCGTCGAAATAGAGCTTACCCTCTTCAATTTTTATGAGTTTGAAATCGATGGTTTCGTCCTTCTCTTCCCACCCTTTAAGATTGCCGTGAAAATGCTTCAGCTGCATAAGCAAGGTTTCGCCGACTTGTTGAATATGGCCGATTTCGTAAAAGTTGACCTTGTTATCTACGACGTGCTTGAACACAAACATCATGGAACCACCCAAAGGTGGCGACCAAATTTCTTCGGCTAACCCTCCAAAAGCAGCCCCTTGCCAATGACCCACTATCCATTCGGCTGCGCTTAGATCTGCTTTGGGAGAAGAAGCTCCTTCGGTAAAGGACAATGTATTTTGAGCTTTGCAAGAAAAGGCGATCGCCATACAACTAAGGAGTAGATACTGTTTCATGGTCTGTCTATTTTATAAAAGGTAAGTGGCAGGTCTTCTTCTTCAAAGATGAAGTCTTCCACATAGGTCAATCCTATTTTTTCGAGTACACGCCGTGAGGCGAAATGGTCCAATTCAGTGAGTCCATAAATGGTTTCCAACCCTAACTGTTCGAAACCGTAATCGACAGCTGCCTTACCTGATTCGGTAGCGTAGCCTTTCCCCCAATATCGTGGAATCAAGCGATAACCTACATCAATTAGGTTTTCATGTCCATTGAAAATATGTCCCTCATTGACCTTCAGACCCGACCAACCGATGAATTCGCCCGTAGCCTTTTCGATAGCGGCCCAGCGCCCGAATCCGAACTTGTTGTATTGGTGCTTCAACGAATCAATATGCGCCTGGGCTTTGTCCTTTGTTTGTATGGGTTTTTGCCCTAGAAATCGATGCACCTGAGGGTCCGAATCCAATTCGAACATATGGTCAAGATCATGGTCTTGCATCTCGCGAAGGATCAAATGCTCTGTTTCAAGAATGATTTTCATGAGTATCTATCTATAGGCCTTTTCAAATTTTCTGACCATTTTCTTTGAATTTAGCGCTTTTACTGAAAGCGGAATAATGCTCGTTCGCCCATCTTCTAACCAAATTGTCAAAAAGATATCCTCAAAAAAGCCCTCTTCTCTAAGCTCCATTAAGGCCGCCAAAACAGCTTGTTGATACGAAGCGATGAGCATTCTTTCATTTGCATCCAGATAGGCGTATTTGTTCTCAGGAAAAAACTGCTTGAACTCTGCATTCTGTTCTTTGATGGATGCGCCTAGTTCGTCAAGGGGGCCTTCCTTTTTAACATGTTCCCAATCAGAAACGATGAGGCTAGGACTGCTTTCGTCTGAACGTTTGCTGAAGGCACTATACATGGAATTTACCTGGTAGCTTTCCCCCGAAATAATGGCATACCCATAAACGTCAGGGTTGCTGGCCTTGATCTCTTCAAAATCCTTGACAATCGCCTGTTTGACTTGCAGCCTAAAATCCTCCCATTTTGAAGACCGCCAAAAGGCAATCTGCTGTGCCGCATAGGAATTGACATCTACATCGCTGAATTCTTCGATGAATGCATTCATTGCATTTGGGTCGATGTTTCCTTTGATATCAATAACTCCTTTGTAAAGCATCAGTTTGATAGCAAACAGCCAGGATCCTACACCAGGCTTTCTGGATAAAAATCGTTTGCCAATGGTTGGGAATTCAAATTCTAACAAGTAATCCGATTTTCCATTTTCATCTTCAATAGTGAAATTCTTAGAAGTGAAAAGAATGTCTTTTTCATCTTCCTTGTAGAT
>CAWUKP010000200.1:0-5174 GCA_963922975.1 uncultured Spongiivirga sp.
AATTTAAAGAACAAGCGGTACGCAGAGAGTTCTTAGATTATATTAAGTTGGAAACAGAATTCTAGCTTTCACCCAACGCAAAACAGAACAAACCAACTAATTACCCTCGGCAGACCATGTCGCAACTTCGCATTTACAACTCACTCACAGGTACCAAGGAAGCGTTCCAACCCTTAAATGACCATCATGTAGGCATGTACGTCTGCGGGCCAACCGTATACAGCAATGTGCACCTAGGTAATGTACGCACCTTCGTTTCCTTTGATATGGTGTTCCGTTATTTAAAATACCTTGGCTACAAAGTACGCTACGTTCGAAATATCACGGACGCTGGGCACCTAGAAAATGATGCAGATGAAGGGGAAGATCGAATCGCTAAAAAAGCACGTCTAGAGCAAATAGAACCCATGGAAGTGGTGCAGCGCTATACAGTCGATTTTCATACTATTATGCAAAGATTCAATGCCTTGCCGCCTAGCATAGAACCTACGGCTACGGGCCATATCATTGAACAAATAGAGATCATCAAACAGATCATCGACGCTGGTTTTGGGTATGTGGTGAATGGCTCTGTGTATTTTGACGTATTGAAATTCAACGAATCCAACGAATATGGCAAGTTGAGCAAGCGCAATGTGGAAGACCTTATTCACAACACTCGAGAACTTGATGGTCAAAGCGATAAACGCAATCCGCAAGATTTCGCCCTCTGGAAACGGGCAGAACCACAGCATATCATGCGTTGGCCTTCTCCATGGAGCGATGGTTTCCCAGGCTGGCATCTAGAATGTACCGCGATGAGTACGAAGTATCTGGGTGAACAATTTGATATTCACGGGGGCGGAATGGACTTAAAGTTTCCGCACCACGAATGTGAGATCGCGCAGGCAGAAGCTGCCAACAAAGGAACTTCCCCAGTAAATTACTGGATGCACGCCAATATGCTGACCTTGAATGGGAAGAAAATGGCCAAATCTACTGGCAATAATATTCTTCCGAATGAACTCCTGACTGGAGATAATTCGAACATCAGCAAAGGTTATAGTGCCAGCGTAGCTCGCTTCTTCATGATGCAGGCACATTACCGAAGTATCTTAGACTTTAGCGACGAAGCTTTGCAAGCTGCGGAAAAAGGATTTTCTAAGTTGATGGAAGCCCTCCATGCCCTCTCTGAATTGAATACGAGTTCTGAAACCACCTTTGACCTCGAAGCGTGGAAAAACCGCTGTGATGCGGCTATGAATGACGACTTTAATACGCCTATCTTAATCGCCGAGTTGTTCGATGCGGTAAAATTCATCAATCAAGTAAAAAGCAACACTGCATCCATTACCGAGAAAGATCTTGTCGCCTTACAAGAAACAATGGAAGCCTTTGTGTACGATGTACTCGGTTTGTCTGCCGCTGCGGAAGGAGCTGCGGACGACAATAAATTGGATGGAGTGGTTCAGATGCTGATCAACATGCGAAAGGAAGCTCGAGAAAATAAAGACTACGCTACTTCGGATCGTATCCGCGACGAATTGGCTGCTTTGGGTATTCAGCTCAAAGACGGTAAAGAGGGAACTACGTTTACCGTTGAAAGTTAGGCTTTCATTATTCAAGCGACTCATCTATTAAACGGAACATCATTCTTAAAAAACTGCTTATAGCGCCCTTTGTGTTTTTGGTGAAAGTCTATCAGACACTTATTTCTCCATTAACACCTGCTACCTGCCGTTATCAGCCCACTTGCTCACATTACACCCTTGAGGCCTTGCAGAAACATGGCTTGTTTAAAGGAGGTTGGTTGGCGATAAAAAGGATTGGTAGTTGTCATCCTTGGGGTGGCAGTGGATACGATCCAGTTCCAGAAAAGGATGACAACTAGGCCAGTGCGCTCATGTCACTTCGAGTGTTTTTGTCAAGTAAAACTTGACAAAAAAGTACCTGTCCGACTGACCAGGCGGGTCGAGAAGTATTTCTTAAGCAATAGTTCTCGACCTGTCTGCCGACAGGCAGGTACATTTCCTATGGAAACACTCGAACTGACTTTATTTCCCCATTAAAAAAGAAATAACAACACTTTCACAAACCAAGAGGTTGCAAAGTCGTGCTTTTGGCTATATTTACGCAACTTTAGTACACACTTATGATTTCTTTGAGCGTTGTTTGGGATCCAGGAAAAGAAGGTATTGATCTTGGATTCTACATCATTCGTTATTACAGCCTCATGTTTGTCATCGCCTTTACTCTCGGTTGGTACATCATGAAGCGCTTCTACAAAAATGATGGAGTTGCGGTGGATAAACTTGATCCTTTATTCCTTTACGTAGTACTGGCCACGATTATTGGCGCTCGACTGGGGCATTACATTTTCTATGAACCACAAGTGTTCCTCAAAGATCCGCTAAGTGTGATCCTTCCGTTTAAATTCAGCCCAAAATTTCAATTCACAGGTTTTCAGGGATTGGCCAGTCACGGAGCGGCCATTGCCATTTTAGCGGCATTGTACTTCTACAGCAAAAAAGTGACCAAAACACCTTATCTATGGGTTGTTGATCGTATCGTGATTCCAACCACCATTGGTGGTATGTTTATCCGCTTTGGAAATTTTTTTAACTCGGAAATTATCGGAAAACCCACGGGTTCAGACTATGGGGTTATATTCAAAAAGTTAGGGGAAGATTTCCCAAGGCACCCCACTCAGCTGTATGAATCTGCAGGCTACCTCATCGTCTTTTTCGTCTTGTGGTATGTCTACTGGAAAACAGAGAAGCGCAAGCAATTGGGCTACATCTTTGGTGTATTCATGGTACTGCTTTGGCTCGTGCGTTTCATTGTGGAATTTTGGAAAGAAGCACAAGTGGAAGAGCGCGCTACCTGGGACTTAAACACTGGACAGCTTCTAAGCATACCTGCCATTTTAATCGGCTTATACTTCATGTTTAGAAAACCAAAAATCTACGAGGTGAAATGAGAATATCGATTTGCACAATGGTTTTGGCGGCTCTCTTTTTGACAGCCTGTGGGAAAGAAAAAAAGCCTATTGTTAAACCTGTTGAAATTAGCTTCACCAAGGAAGGAACTATACAAATCTTCAAACCAAACGATTCGCTAGCCGTTCAGCTGGAAATTGAGATTGCAGAAGACGAATACGAGCGGGAAACCGGCTTAATGCATCGAAAAAACATGCGCAATGACCGAGGGATGCTGTTCATTTTCCCAGAAGAACAACAGCGCTCCTTTTATATGAAGAATACCGAGTTTGCGCTGGATATTATCTTCATCGGAGCTGATCTCCGCATCAAGAGTTTTGCCGAAAACGCGCAACCCATGGACGAATCTTCGTTGTATTCCCAGGTACCTGCTAAGTATGTCTTGGAGGTCAATGCCGGGTTGGCCGAAAAATGGTTATTGGATGTTGGGGATCGCATTGAATTCCGAAGGGATTAACGACCCCAAAATGGTTGATAAAAGTACGCTGCATAGGCACGGATGCTTATATCGTTTGCTTTTCAGAAAGCATTCCCCTATCTTTTACGAAGTACTTTGAGAAAAATTTCATTTTTGCATTCGTACACAGTTTCTTAGGCTTGAAATGGTCTTAAGCAAAGAATGAGTGCTACCTTGAACGTAATAGTAGTATGACTAAACTTCCGAAGATTGACTGGCTCAATCACGCCTTGGAGTTTTTTGTGGTGCTAATCGGCATCCTAATTGCTTTTCAGCTGGATAAGTGTTCGGATAACAACAGACAGGAAAAACTAGTGCGCAATCATTTGGTTGAATTGCAGCAAGAATCTGAGGAAAATGTGCTCCGCATCAACAAAGGCATCAATCATACCAACCAACAGTTGCAAAAAGCAGATTCCTTGTTAAAACTTATCGTAGACCGCGGGAATGTATTTGTCATCAAAAGACTGTCAACCGAAATTCTTGACCTTAGAGCCGTACCGGTTAAAAAGGACGCCTACACGGTTATGGCGGCCTCAGGTGATCTGAGGTTTCTCAGTCGCTATGAAGACAAGCGAAGTACTATTTTGCTATATGAGCAATACTCAAATATTGCAAGGGTAGATGAAAATACTCAGAAGATTTACGACAATTACTACTACCCTTACTTGAAGAATAATTTTGACCTAGTTAACTGGAATTTAGATCCATCGGATTTACAGGAAACTGATAGCTATTACTCAAAAGAATTTGGCAATATTGTTTCAACCTACAGATACCTGCTCAATGCAAAGTTGAACACCTACAAAACTACTCTAGAAGAGGTACAGCAATACCTTGGACACAGCGACCAAAAAACAGGGTTAAACTAAGCAACATTCTTCGCAATACTCGCTTCCAATATTGTACAATTGTTCGTATCTTAGGATATAAACCTAAACCCATGACAGACCACTCAGAATTTGTTCAGCTCTATTCCGGATCCGAGGTACGAGTCATTTTACTTAAAGGGCTTTTAGAAGCTGCAGGTATCGACAGTATTGTTCAAAACGAGTTTCAATCTGGTATCACGGCTGGCTTCGCCGGGGGAACCGTAAATACCGTACGTTTAAAAGTGCACCAAGACGATCTCGAAAAGGCCAAGCCTATCCATGATGATTTCATACAAAATCAACAATAGAGAAGTGTTGAATTGTTCTCTAAGGCGATGAGAGCGCGAGTTACATTTACCTATGCATTGCTGGTAGTTTTAGCGGTGTTTTTGACCTGGTTGCTCCATGAGTTTGCGCATTGGAGCGCGGCAGAAATTTTGGGCTACAAAAGTATACTGAGAATCAATTCCGTCTCTCAAGTGGAAGGACAAAATCCTTCAGACTGTCAGGCGATGTGGATATCAGCAGCTGGGCCGCTTGTAACGATTCTACAAGCTAGTGTTGCTTTTCTCTTCCTTCGAAACCGATGGCATCCATGGGCGTATCTCTTGCTATTTGTTCCTTTTTATATGCGGCTCTTGGCGGGAGCTATGAATTTTATAAAACCCAACGACGAAGGTAGAATTAGTGAGTTTTTAGGGCTAGGTCTTTTTACTATTTCTATTTTGGTGAGCTTAGGTCTCTTTCTACTGGTAAGACAAATAGCCAAGAAGTATCAGTTATCTTGGAAATTTCAGGCATGGACTACCCTTTTCGTTATGATCGTTAGCTCTGCTTTGATCATGATAGATCAGTTTTGGAAGTTGC
>CAWUKP010000201.1:0-5164 GCA_963922975.1 uncultured Spongiivirga sp.
AGGTATATGGGTCTATCGAGCCACTCAGCGATTAAGCGCAGTGACCAGTGTCCAATTACAGCCACCAAAAACCATTTTGATTACCCAGAAGGAGGGCTTGCCTTCTAATTGGATCAAAAAAGTGGTCGTGCATAACGATACTATTTGGGCGGCAACCTATCGAAATGGAATCGTGCAGTTTCAGTACGATAAGGATGCCTTGGAGTTCAAGTTGATGGGCGTTTACGGAAAGGGAGAAGGTCTTGGAGATTTACAGATTTTGGATTTTCAAAAAGGCCCAAATGGAAAGCTCTGGTATAGTACACAGAATGGACATTTAGGATATCTCGAAGAAGGCAAAGTCGTGGAGGTTGCTAAACTGACTCCTTTTGCGAGCGATATCAATACATTTGTCTTCAATAAAGACTTTATAGTTATTGGCACCGCAGTGGAAGGCCTTTGGAAAGCACCGATTAACGATCTATCGACTTTCATGCCATTGAAGGACGAGGAAAGTGAGTTTGGAAAGGACATCCGTCAATTGATCATTGACAATACCCAAAATCTATGGGTAGGAACACCTAAAGGCGTACAAAAAATAGTATTAGACGATGCCTTTGAGCCTGCAGAATCGATTCGCTACGATGCGAATGACGGTTTTTTAGGAGTAGATTGCTGGTCTCAAGCAATAACCAAAGATGCGAATGGAAATCTGTATTTTGGAACCATTGGAGGCCTTACCAAATATACCCCCAGCGATTCGGAAACCAGCACGTTGGCTCCCATGATCGCGTTCGAAGGGATTTCTGTGAATTATAAGAGCATAGATACTTTCAACCTAGCCAAGCATGTCAAAGAAGAACGCATATGGCAATTGGATGCGTCGCAAAATCAACTGAGCTTTCAATACAAAAGCGTAGACCTGAAACATCCAGATGGATTGCAATATCGTTTTAAACTCAGTGATGGCGCATGGAGTCCATGGACCAGCGCAACGATCCAGAATTTGGCAGGTTTGAGCTATGGTGCTCACACCTTCACGGTTCAGTCGCGAAATATCCGCAAACAGGAGAGTGCTCCCTTATCATTTCAGTTTTTTATTCAACCGCCGCTGCTGCAGAGAACTTGGTTTCAAACGGTTCTCGGGGGTGTGGCCTTGTTGTTCGTAATTTTAATCAGTTGGCTGGTAGTTCGCAGGATGAAACGAAAAACACAGGAAGAAAAAGAACGCTTGGCGCTCCAAAACAATCTTTTATCCTTGGAACAAAAGGCACTTCGCCTGCAAATGAATCCTCACTTTGTGTTCAATGTATTGAATGGCATCAAGGCCATTGATGATTCCGAAACTGAAAAACGACATCAAACCATCAATACGTTTGCCACCCTCCTTCGGGAGACGCTCTACAACTCTAGGAAGGAACAGATATCCTTAGCACAAGAGCTGAAAACGCTCCAGCACTACATAGCGATGGAACAGTTGATGCAGGAAGAGCCCTTTCAGCATGAAATAATAGTTGAAACCAAGACAGACATTGAAGAAATCCTAATGCCGCCAATGCTTGTCCAGCCTTTTGTCGAAAACGCAATAAGACATGGTGTCAAGGGTTTAGGGGTGAAAGGAATGTTATTCATTCGTTTTAAGGAAGAAGGAGAGTGGTTGCATTGCTCGATTCAAGATAATGGCCCAGGTATCTTCACTTCCCAACAACAAAAGTCGTTCGACCATCAGTCGATGGCGCTGGAAGTAACGCAAGAACGTCTCGAATCACTGGCCGGTGCAGGTAGTTTGCACATTGAAGAGTTAAAAGACGAAGATACTATTCTTGGCACAAAGATTTCATTCAAAATACCATTAGAAACTGACTTTTAAGATGCACACTCATACCGCTTTTATCGTTGAAGACATGCCCAATGCACTCAAAGTGTTGCAAGATGAACTCGCTCAAAATCATGCAGACATTCAAGTATTGGATACCGCAACCAGCGTGGTAGAAGCCGCCAAGAAATTACGGAGCATACAACCTGATATTTTATTCCTCGATATCATGTTGTCTGACGGAACGGGATTTGATGTGCTGGAAATTGCAGGGGATCTTAAATCCAAAATCATTTTCGTGACAGCCAGTGATGAATTTGCACTTCGTGCGTTTAAGTTCGCGGCGATTGATTATGTGTTGAAACCCTATAGCAGTGATGAATTGAGCGCCGCCATCGAAAAGGCGAAAGATCAGCTGCAACCCAATGCCGAGCGACTGGCTATTTTGAAGGAAACCATGAGCGCACCAGAATCAAAACCGAAGCGTATTTCATTGCATACCTTGGAGAAGATCATCGTAGTAGATTTGGACGATATCTTACGCTGTGAAGCAGACAGCAACAATACCTTATTTGTTTTGAAAAGCGGGAAAAAAATCTTCGTGACCAAAACACTTAAATATTTCGCAGACCTGCTTACTCAGTATCAATTCGTTCGCGTACATCAAAGTCATATGGTCAATTTTGACTATATCACAGAGTTTATAAAGAGCGACGGAGGCTATTTGATGCTACGCAATGGTGAAAATGTTCCCGTTTCGGTACGCAAACGTTCTGAGGTGCTTGAACGCCTAGATCGATGGCAAGGCTAACGATGTTTGAGTAATCTGAGATCAATGCCTAAACGAACGGAGCTTCCTTTAAAAAATGAATTGGAATGATTGAAGAAAAACCGCTGGTCTTTGGCGGCAGCCTCAATCAAATAGTGTGTTCCCATAAAATAGGAGTTGACCACTTCTGCTTCCACAGAACCATTTTCAACTAGTGTAAGTTCATGTGGATAGAGCAGGATCTTTTGTGTGGTGTCGGTAGTGGTGTCAAACCAACTCCGAGGAAGCTCATTCACATCTCCGAATAATGAGGCGACATACCGATTGTTAGGATTTTGATACAACAAACTAGGCGCAGCCTTGGCCTCCAATTGCCCCTTTTTCAATACGAGCACTTGATCAGCATACGAAAGGGCATCCGCCATATCGTGCGTTGCGACGAAGCAGGTGATGTCTTTTTTCTTCAGGTATTGAAATAAATGGCGACGTAGGCGATTGCGTTGGGAACTGTCAATTTGAGCAAAAGGTTCATCTAACAGAAGAATTTCAGGTTCTTTAGCCAAGGCACGGGCAAGTGCCACGCGCTGCTTCTGCCCACCAGATAAAAATTGTGCTTTTTGATTCGCTACTTCTTCAAGCCCTAACAGGTCTAAAAGTTCTTGTACACGAGTCTCACTTTCTTCAGGATGAAAACGTGACAAGAATTTGGCAATATTTTCTTCCGCAGAAATAAAGGGCATCAGATCAAAATCTTGCGCGACGTATTTCATGAAGTCTTCTCCAGGAATCAAGTTATAATCTGGCCCAAGCAGCGGTTGATCGTCCCAGTACAAGCTTCCAGAGTCCAATCGCAAAAGACCGTATAAGGCTTTGAGCAGGGTAGATTTACCACTGCCACTTTCTCCCATAATCGAAATGTGCTGCCCGCGCATAGCCGAAAAGCTGAGGTGCTGCAGTACCACATGATTGTTATAGGCAACCGAGATGTCTTTTGCGTGTAACATGCAGATAAAAATACAAAGCCCTCACAGGTTTTACCCCTGCGAGGGCAATAATTATTCATGGATTTCTTTCCGACAGGAAGGTTTTATCTTTTAACCTTTAGGTTTTTCTCGAGCCTTGCTCGGCAAGACTTCAAAGCCCATATTATAAAGTGTAAATCCAAAGATGTCTGCATATTGTTCAATGGTTTTGCTCACGGGTGTTCCTGCACCGTGACCAGCGTTGGTCTCAATACGAATGAGGGTAGGATTCGTTCCAGCCTGTTTCGATTGTAGCTCCGCCGCAAACTTAAAGCTGTGTGCTGGGACCACGCGGTCGTCGTGATCACCCGTAGTAATCAAGGTAGCAGGATACATGGTGCCTTCGGCCACATTGTGTACAGGGGAGTAGCCTTTGAGGTATTCAAACATTTCCTTACTCTCCTCTGCCGTTCCATAGTCGTATGCCCATCCTGCACCTGCGGTAAAGGTGTGATAACGCAGCATATCAAGAACGCCTACGGCGGGCAAGGCTACTTTCATAAGGTCAGGACGCTGCGTCATGGTGGCACCCACGAGCAATCCGCCATTGGATCCGCCTCGCACTGCTAAATAATTGGGAGAAGTATAGTTCTCAGCAATCAAGTATTCTGCTGCGGCAATGAAGTCGTCAAATACATTTTGCTTTTGCATTTTGGTACCTGCGATGTGCCATTTTTTGCCGTATTCGCCACCACCGCGAAGGTTAGGCACGGCATAGACACCGCCTTGCTCCATCCAAACAGAGTTGGTGATACTGAAAGAAGGTGTCAAGCTAATGTTGAAACCACCATAGCCGTAAAGAATCGTCGGGTTTTTGCCGTTGAGCTCAATGCCTTTTTTATGCGTGATAATCATCGGAACCTTAGTCCCGTCTTTGGAGGTGTAGAAAACTTGCTTTGATTCGAAATCGTTTGGATTGAAATCAATTTTAGGTTGCCAGTAAACCGCGTACGCACCCGTTGAAGGGTCGAATTTGAATAATGAACCAGGCGTATGATAGTTGGTGAAGGTGAAATACAACTCTTCATCCTCCATTTTACCACTGAAACCTCCGGCGCTTCCCGCACCAGGAAGTTCCACTTCCCGCGCTAAGTTTCCTTGTAAGTCGTATTGCAATACTTTCGAAATGGCATCTACCATGTACTCAGCAAAGATGTAGCCACCTCCTCTAGAAGGACTTAAAACATGTTCAGTTTCAGGGATAAAGTCTTTCCAGTTTTCTGGAGAAGGGTTGGCGGCGTCAACCGTTACTATCCTTTGGTTGGGCGCTTCACGATCGGTGACAAGGAACAATTTAGTTCCTTCATTATGCATTACATAGGTATCGCTTTCCACATCATCCAAAATGGTGACCAGAGGCGCATTGGGTTTTGACAAATCTTTGATAAATAGTTTATTACCAGAAGTTGATACCGAGGCCGTGATGACCAAAAAGCGCTCGTCTTCAGTCGTATAACCACCAACGTAGCGGTGTTTTTGAGCTTCGGCACCACCAAAAATCACTTCATCTTCTTCTTGAGCAGTGCCAAGCTGATGGAAGTACAATTTATGCTGGTCTGTTTTTGCAGAAAGCTCACT
>CAWUKP010000202.1:0-5146 GCA_963922975.1 uncultured Spongiivirga sp.
ATAATGTTCGGGGGTTTCAGACAGTCGGTAAAACGAAATTTTCAAATTCCATAAATATATTAATTGGTCCAAATAATGCAGGTAAGTCAACTATTTTGAACTCTATTTTACAATGGCAAAAATCTGTTTTGGGTAAAAACGATATCACCATTGGGAAAGCAAAAGGACAGATTGAACTATTCTTTGAAGGAAGTCACCCCTACATTCCAGTTAACAATACAATTATTAGTACGGTATTTAATTTAGCTAATAATACAACGAACTTTAAGCATCGTAATGGCGCTCTCAGCGGTGGTGTAAAAATGTTTCCTCAAGAAGAGCCGCTTAACCTTATATATCCATATTTATCTAAACGAAAGGTGGGCTCTTATGATAATACAATAAATGAGGCCAATGCCAAACTTGTTACAGGCAACTTCACAAATTTGTACTCAAAAGTTGATAGACTTATAACACCCCAATTCCAGCCTGGCAATACTCAATACTTAGATGCTTGTAAGAATATTTTAGGATTTGTAATCTCCTCATTGGCAAAAGGAAACGGAAAAGAAGCGGTTTATTTCGTTCATAACCTAGAACACATACCGATTACCGCTATGGGTGAAGGTGTTGTCAACATTCTAGGGTTGATAACAGATTTATGCATAGCAGAAAATAAGATTTTTTTAATCGAGGAGCCAGAAAACGATATTCATCCTAAAGCTCTAAAGGCGCTTTTAAAATTAATAAGTGAAAAAGCTAGCTCCAATCAGTTCTTTATTTCTACACATTCCAATATTGTAATGAAAAACTTAGGATCAGTGGAAGATTCTAAAGTTTTTAAGATCACAAATCATGAGTCTGACGAGCAGAGAATAAACCTCAAAAAATCTTCAATTATTGAAGTGCCAAATACTCCAACGGAAAGGTTAAAAGTCCTTGAAGAACTTGGGTACGATTTTTTCGATCTGGATCTGTGGAAAGCCTGGCTTTTCCTAGAGGAATCCTCGGCTGAAGTAATTATTAGAGATCACCTCATTCGATGGTTTGTTCCACAACTAAAATTTGAACTAAGAACATTCTCCGCAGGGTCCATAAGTAGAGTGAAACCAAAATTTGATGATTTTAATAAATTGTTTGTCTTTCTTCATCTAGAGCCTACATATAAGAATAAGGTATGGGTATACATTGACGCTGGAGAAAGTGAGAAGGACATTATATCCGAAATGCGGACGATCTACTCAGCCTCAGGTTGGACTAAACAAAATTTCAACCAGTTTTCGGAGCATAACTTCGAGAGATATTATCCAAATAGATTTCAAGAAGAAGTGGACAGAATTCTCGCAATAGAAGAAAAGCAAGAAAAACGTAGAGCAAAGAAGATTTTACTAGATCAAGTCAAGCAATGGATTTTTGACAATGATATTGAAGCAAAAAAAGAATTTAAGAATAGTGCTTCTGAAATAATACTAATTCTAAAATCTATTAAAAAAGATCTTTCTAGGTAATCCAATGAAAATATATTCTCAATTTGAAACACATTATCAAACGAGGAATGTAACTGAGAAATTCACAAAAAAACCCCGCCAATTGGCGGGGTTTCACTTTGTATAAAGAACGCTAAGTTTATTACTTCGCGTCTTTTTCCATTTGCTTCTTCAAGGCAGCAAGCTTCTCGTTGGCATCCCCCAATGTTGGTTTTGCTTCTTCAGTTGCTTTTGCTTGACGTCTGGCTTGTGCTTTCACATTCTTCGCCTCTTCAGCTCTGAAGATGGCAGTATGTGAAGCAACCACACGCTTGAACTCCTTGTTAAACTCAATGATCTTGAATTCAGCTTCTTCGCCTTTCTTCAATTTGTTCCCGTCTTCTTTTTCCAAGTGACGCGAAGGAATGAAGGCTGTGATATCGTCGTTCAAGACTACCGTAGCGCCTTTGTCAACGATTTCGGATACAGACGCTTTGTGCGTGGTACCTTCAGCGAATTCAGTTTCGTACTTGTCCCAAGGATTGGCAGTGGTCTGCTTATGACCCAAGCTCAGCTTACGGCCATCAACATCCAACTCTAGCACTACTACTTCAAGCTCATCACCAATGTTGACAAACTCTGATGGGTGCTTCACCTTTTTGGTCCAAGAAAGGTCTGAAATATAGATCAAACCGTCGATTCCTTCTTCTAGCTCTACAAACACACCGAAGTTGGTGTAGTTGCGAACGATTCCTTTGTGCTTAGAGCCTACAGGATATTTAGAAGTGATGTCTGTCCATGGATCTGGCGTCAATTGCTTGATACCCAACGACATTTTACGTGCTTCGCGGTCTAGCGTCAATACTTGTGCATCTACTACATCGCCTACTTTCACGAAATCTTGCGCAGAACGCAAGTGCGTTGACCAAGACATTTCAGATACGTGAATCAATCCTTCTACTCCTTCAGCAACTTCTACAAAAGCACCATAGTCAGCAATGACTACTACTTTACCTTTTACTTGGTCGCCAATCTTGATCTCTTCGCTCAAGGCATCCCATGGGTGGGCGTGCAATTGCTTCAGACCTAGTTGGATACGCGACTTATCGTCATCAAAGTCAAGGATTACTACGTTCAGCTTCTGATCAAGCTCTACCACCTCGTTCGGGTGATTGATACGGCTCCAAGAAAGGTCGGTAATGTGTACCAAACCGTCTACGCCACCAAGGTCGATGAATACCCCGTAAGAAGTGATGTTCTTCACAACTCCTTCGAGTACTTGACCTTTTTCTAGTTGGCTGATGATCTCTTTCTTCTGCTCTTCCAAATCCGCTTCGATCAAGGCTTTGTGCGAAACCACCACGTTTTTAAACTCGTGGTTGATCTTCACGACCTTGAACTCCATCGTTTTGCCTACGTATTGGTCGTAATCGCGAATTGGCTTCACGTCGATCTGTGAACCTGGCAAGAAGGCCTCGATGCCGAATACGTCAACGATCATACCTCCTTTGGTTCTACACTTCACAAAACCATTTACGATCTCGCCTTTGTCGTGGGCATCGTTTACACGATCCCAAGCCATGATCGTACGTGCTTTTCTGTGTGAAAGCACTAACTGGCCTGTTTTGTCTTCTCTAGTGTCGATAAGCACCTCTACCGTGTCACCCACTTTCAAGTCAGGGTTGTAGCGGAACTCATTGAGTGAAATAACACCTTCAGATTTTGCGTTGATGTCAATGATAGCCTCGCGGTCCGTCATGTGCACTACTTTTCCTTGCACTACATCTTCGTCTGAAGTGTCTACGAAATTTTCAGAGACTAATTTCTCAAACTCTTCCAATTTCTTGTCTTCAACCTGCTCAATACCTTCTTCGTATTTTGCCCAGTCGAATTCTTTCAAAAACTGCTCAGGATTTGCCTGTTGTGGCGTTTCAACTGCTTCTGCAGCTACTTCCTGAACTTCTTCTTTTTTCGTTTTTTCAGCCATTGCTGAGATTACTTTGTATTCTACCTTACTCAGAGAACGATAGCAAGAGCGCAGTAGAAGAGATGATGTTTGTTTTTACAAAAGTTCCTTTTTGTTCTCTGTCTTGCCAAAAAGGGCTGCAAAAGTACAATTATTAGTTGGTTTTAACAAGTTGAATTGCTGAGAAATAGCGCTAACGGAAGAAGCCGTTAAACGGTGATTTCGGTCGTTGGTCGTTTTTCAAATTCGTCATCCTTGGATTATATGCTTTTAACAGAATTGTGGTATCTTTAATACAGTTTAACTTTTAAATTGAATTTTTACCATGAGTGTTAAAGCAAAGTATCAACCCGTACTAGACCTAGGCGAAGAATTTGGCATCCAAGACGGCTACGTCAAAGAAGAAGATGGCACGCTGAAAATAGGTGGTGTCGCTGCCACGCAATACGAGAAAAATGTCATGTGGGATAAGATCAAGGAGATTGGTGGTGAAATGCCTTCTGACATCCAAGCCAATATTAAGGTGGCCGACGATTCTGTGTATCACAGGCATGTAGTGCAAAAAGGAGAAACCCTCGGAAAGATCGCCAAGCATTACTTTGGTGACGCGATGAAGTACAAAGAAATCTTCGAAGCGAACACCGACAAACTCAAAAATCCAGATTTGATTTATCCTGACCAAGAATTGGTCATCCCTAACCTATAAGTTTACACATAGCATTTGAAAAGGCTGCCGAAAGGTGGCCTTTTTTTATGAAGTCACTCTCGCAATCGTTCGTTCTGCGAGGCTCAAGATGCGCTCAAACTGCTCTTCTAGCCCCATATCACTATTGTCGATCTGTACGGCGTCTTCGGCTTTGGTTAATGGAGAGTCCTCGCGGGTGGAGTCAATGAAATCTCGATTGCGAACATTGCGTAAAACAGCCTCGTACGTCACCTCATCCCCCCGATCCAGTAGTTCTTTATAGCGCCGTGTGGCACGTTTCTCGTCGGAAGCGGTTAAGAAGAGTTTCAACTCCGCTTCTGGAAAAACCACCGTACCAATATCGCGCCCATCCATGACCACACCTTTGTCTTTGCCCATCTGTTTCTGTTGACTTACCAAAAACTGGCGTACTTCACTGACAGCGGCCACCAAACTCACCTTTTCAGAGACTTCCATGGTGCGAATTTGTTGCTCCACATTTTCGCCATTAAGGTACATTTCTGCAAAGCCGAGTTTCTGATTCGGCACAAATTTGAGATGCGCACTAGGCAACACTTTGAGAAAGGCTTTTTTCTTTAGTTTTTCACCTTCAAAAAAACCAGATTGCATGGCGAATAAGGTCACCGCACGATACATGGCCCCCGTGTCTACATACGCATAGCCTAAGGCTTTGGCCAACATTTTGGCGATTGTGCTTTTTCCTGTGGATGAAGCTCCATCGATGGCTATCGTGATTTTACTCATCTGCGAATTAATAGCGTCTACCACGGTTCAGGTCGATCATCAATCCAAAAAGACTGGTGTTGCCAGCAAGACTGTATCTGACGTGTGCAAAGTTAAAGCGAATTCGGTTCATCTTGAGGCCGAAACCGGCAGATATCCCAGCGAAGGTACGTTGGTCTACAATGCGTAATTCTTCAGCACGACGGAAATTATAACCCAAGCGAATGTTGAATGGTTTGGTCGGGAAAAGTTCAGCGCCAATCACCGTGTGACGTAACACTTCTTGAAAGAAGCCTACGTTTTCTT
>CAWUKP010000203.1:0-5112 GCA_963922975.1 uncultured Spongiivirga sp.
TACATTGCTAGGCAACGTAATGGTAGATAGGCGGTTTCGATCGAAAGCGAATCCATCGATATTCGTAACTGTTTGAGGGATGTCAATCGCATTGATTTCATTGCGTTCAAAAGAGCGAAACCCTATCCTTTCTAAGGTGGATGGCAAACTCACACTTACCAGATCGTTGTTGGAAAAGCAACGCTGCGGAATTTCGGTGATGCCTTCTGGGATAACCACTTCGGTAATGGCGTTAGAACGAAAGGTAATTTGACCCAGATCGCGTAACGTATTTGGAAAAGTAACGCCCGTCAAGCCTGCATTTTCAAAGGCCGTATTGGCAATGGAGACCACACTAAAGGTGTCTGTACCATCAGAAACAGCGGCGGGAATCACCAAGTTTGACGTTGGTGGAGTTCCTCCGGTAAGTTGCACCTCATTGGGTGAAGTGGAGGTCACTTCATAGGTGAGTCCGTTATCTGTGAAGGTCTGTGAAAATCCTAGAGATGCAAATAGCAAGCCAAGGATAAGAAGGGGTAGTTTTGTTTTCATAATTGAGCTTTTTTGGAATGGGTAATACGTTGATTTCCATTACGTGCGTAAAATTACCGGCGTATAGATGCTTTGGCTGTAACAATACCGCACAATGCTGGTACTTTCCCGACATATTTGAATGTAATACTAGTGTTGAGCCACTACTTGGAAGTGAAGACTTCCGTAGGTGTGATACCGAACTCTTTTTTGAAGCACTTTGAAAAATAGGATGGACTTGAAAATCCAAATTGGAAAGCCACCTCAGCCGAGGTATATCTTCCAGATTTCAAGGCATCTTTTGCTTTGTGAAGCCGAACGGAAGTAATGAGTTGGCCTGGCGACTTTCCCGTTACTTCTTTCATCTTGCGTTGCAATTGTCGTTCACTGATGCCCATTCTTGTGGCCAATACTTCTACCCCAAAAGTTGAATCGTCTAAATACTCTTGCACAATTAGCATCACGTCTTCTAAAAAAGAATCTTGGTCAGTTCCGAAGAGCTTTTCTGCAGTTTGTTGATTGTTGAGCTTTCCATTCTCCACAGTATATAGCCCACACAACTTGGCAGATTGATAAGCCAAGACTGTGTTTTCTTTGGTGAATTGAAACTCAGAACCTGAAAGCAAATGTTTCACAGCTTGCGTTACTACAATTTGGTTGGGCTTCGCGTGCTGAAAAAGGGCATCTATCAAGTAGTGATCTCTATTGTCACGAACAGATTGGGCTCCAGAATAGCCCTGTTTGAGATACATTCCCATCTGAATATGATGATGGTCATTTTGGAGATTTGCAAGGATTTCCAATCCACTGTTGACAGCTTTTCCAGGTACCTCAAAGGCCGCAGTGAAAAACCCTTTGTCAAAACTGAGTAGCTTTCCATTATACTGAGCAATGTGCTGTGTTATCAAAGTGGATTTCATTTGTCCTTTTTCACCATCCTTCCACTTGCCACACAATACCGTCATCAATCCTTTTTTGGGAGTCGTATCTTGAGGAATGCTGCGAATGTAACTTGCCATCTGGTGTAAGATTTCCGAAGTGTTTCCTGCCCAAAAAAGATGGTCTTCGCCCTCAAACTCAACGAACTTCGCTCCTGCAATGCGTTGCGCGATAAACTTTCCCTCCTCAATCTTCACATCAATGTCGTGGGTGCGCTGCATTAACAAGGTGGGAATCTTGATGTATTCCAGAATATCAATGATGTTGACTTCTGTGTTCATCTTTGTCAGTTGCATAGCCGCTTGTGGACTTGCTCCTGATCTGAAATAACTGGCTAACCAATTCATGAATTGCGCATCATTCGCTTTGGATGGTGCCAGCGATTCTAAATTCATCTGACCGCTTCCCCAGCGGTATTCGATCATATCGTACACTTTTTGACGCTCCTCATCTGTCGGCGCCCACGGATAGTCTTTCGAAAACCTACGCTTGGCAAAAATGCCAAAGGCAATCAAGGCGTGTACCCGATTGGGATAGGTCGCACTGAAAAGTGCTGAAACACTTCCACCCTCGGAGTGGCCGAATAGAATGGCCTTCTCGGAGCCGGCCGCGTTCATGACCGCTTTGATGTCTTCCATGCGCTCTTCTAGAGTAGAAAGTTCAACCACTCGATCTGAAAGCCCAGTGCCTCGCTTGTCGAAGAGAATGATTCTAGCTACTTTTCCCAATTCCTCAAAAAACTGAACCAGTTCTGGGCATGCCCACATCCAATCAATATTGGAAACCCATCCTGGAATGTACACCAGATCGAGAGGTCCAGAACCAAACACCTGATAGGCAATGTTAATGCCGCCACTTTTGGTGTATTGAATGGGAGGTTTCATCGTATGGCTTTGAGCGTAAAGGGGTTTAAAATTCGAGACTTCAGTTCTTGGAAAGGCAGTGGGTAACATAATTCGGCAGGTTTTTCTCAGTTAGATTGACACAAAACTATCCCTGGTCTCTTCCCTTAAAAAAAGAAACTACCTGAGGCGGAAAAACAGTGGCTGAAATGGAAAAATGAACCTTGAACGACCAGGATATTTTATGCCAGTATCCTGTTAAGGCTCTATTGATCTGGTATCTTCACAGCTTTCTTTAAATGAAAAGTATAGGTGAAGTGGAAACCGAAATTCAAATTAGGAGCTTTGAAATTGAAATTGTTGCGCGTGTCTGTGATGAAAGCATCCTCTACCATACTCACGGCATTGGTCACCATAAATTGTAGCATCACATCGCTGAGCTCCCAGTTGACTCCAATGGAAAAAGGTCCAAAGGTATCTACAGATTCGATGGGATTGGCTACATAGTAATATTCCGAAACCAAGAAAACATGACTGCCTAATCTAAAACGGCCCCCTACACCTAAGGCAAAGTGACTTTGAGCATCACTCTCCTGATATACCAGACCTCGGTGTACAAAGGTTGGGGCCAATTGCAATGACAACCTTCGTGAGAATTTCTTGGCAATCAAAAGCTGGGTAGTAAAAGAAGTGCGGTTGGAGGCAGTTGCATCAAAACCATTAGAGGCAAGTCCTTCGCTGAAATAGCTCGCATTCTGAAGTAGTGACATGCTGAAACCAGCTCCTTGTTCATCTTCTCTTTGGCGAAGTAACTTATATTTTAAGAACCCGTCAAAACGACCATCAAAGGTGGTGCCTCCAAAGCCGATTAAAAGCCGATCCGAAATACCGTATTCCAAAGCTATTCTCGAACTGAGTCTTTCGGCGAAAAAGCTCTGGGAGCGGTCTGCGGGCGTATTCCAGAAACGAGTGGCAACAAAAACGTCTAAAGTTCCGTTCTTTCGAGTCTCTACAGAATGTCCGAAACTAATTCTTGAAAATTTGAAAGTCGCTGTGGTATACTTAGGCGTATCCGAACCTTCTTTTTCCAAAATGTCAAGCAGGTCTTGTGCCTGTGCCAATGAGCTGATAGCCATCGACAGGAATAGATAACATAACTTTCTAGTTTTCATAAGGTTCGTATTCAAATCGAAAATCTACAGTAATGGTCTTGGCAATATTCCCGGCCAACAAGGGTGGAATGTTGATGTTGTAATCTTGAACGAGTACCTGAAACGTTCCACTTAGGATGAAGGTGTCGTTTTGTTGTTCAATCTTGGTTTTTATTTCCAATTCTTGCTGAACGCCATGCATGGAGAATACCCCTTTAATAAGGCGCGTCTGAGAATCTGATACAGCCGAGTCAAAATCGAGAATCTTACCTTCAAAGATGCCTTCAGGATAAATATCTGACTCGATATAACTCTCATTGAAATGATCGCGCATGAGGGCCTTCTCAAATACAAAGGCATTCATCAACATACGCACGGCAATCTCATTAGAAGAAAGGTCAACAACACTGAGCACTTGATTATTCTGTGCTTTGATATGCTCCACAGAGGTGTAGGAGAAAAAAGATACCTGCCCTTGTCGGGCGATGACCTTATCCGATTGCGCTCGGACCAACATGATTGGAAGAAAAAGGATGAGTAGCAGTTTGTTCATGGTCTTTGTTCAGCAATAAGGCAATTCAAAAAAATGGCATCTTTTAAAAATCCTTTGTACACGCCTTTCAAGGTAACCGTATCTCGTATCTCAATTTGCGCCATCGCGTCGTTCTGAGTGGATTGCATATCGCAAATCACATGGGAAGCGTACGTTTCACTGCCCTCCAAGAGAATCGTCACACGATTGTTCAAATAGTTGATCTCTTTGACCACCCCTTTGATTTCAACCACACTTTCTGGCGCTATAGAAATTTCACCATTTTTTCCAACAAGCTCCATAAAAGTGGTTGCGTCGAGGTCATACAATGGATCTTGGTTTACAATATCTACGGTTCCTGGTTGCTGATAGATGACTTTAAAAAGCCAGAATACTGCTACGATTAGGATCGTTAAAGCCCCAATACCAATACCATTTCTTTTCAAATTGCTCATCAATATATATAATCGTTGCAAGGATTGAAAGGGTCTAGGGCGTGCACCCCAGACCCCAAAACTAGTGAAAATCTAATTCTCTCTTTTTCAATCCACTATATTAAAAACCCCAGTCATAGGTCCGTGAAATTCACATATGTAAAAAAGGGTATCTGGCGCATCTTCTGGAACCGTGAATGTCACCGTCCCCTCGGAAGCTCCGTTGTTAGTAACGCCAGCGTTGTAAAGATCTCCTGTACCTGTACTTTGCACAGACTTGATCAGGAATGGATGCCCAGGTGCATTCACCACAAACTCATAAGTTTTACCACGTTCCAAAGTAATGTTTGGATTGACGGACTCGTTCAGGCCTTCTCCCGTAAACAAATAGGCTGATGCCGATTGATTGGTCACGTTGTAGACAATACTTGCTGAAGGATCATCCGGAGCCGGATCCGAATCTTGATTCAACACTGGCCAAACTCCTGCAGAGGGAAATCCTACACCGTAGTTGTCTCCGCGCTCTACATCTTGGCCAAAATAGTATAGTGGCCACCCTTTATAGGTAATTTGCTGTCTTCCAGCAACCCTGATTACCCCAAAGTCGGCCAGAGAGTGGTCTAGGGATAGATTGTAGAGAGGAGGTTAGAAATGGGTGGTAGGGGGGTGCTTAGAGAAAACATCATGGGTGAGGGTTGTGGGGG
>CAWUKP010000204.1:0-5109 GCA_963922975.1 uncultured Spongiivirga sp.
CTTGGGAAAACTATGCGCTTCGTTAAACATTCCACTATATGATCGGCACCGTGCGCGCGGGGATGCCGCAGCCACGGTAAAACTTCTCGATCTTTTATTGGCAAAACCAGATGCAACAGACGTTTTTAGATCCTTTATCAAAGGTAATTCGCGACAGGCTACACTTCCTCCGTTGTTGGACAAGAAAACGGTGAGCAACCTCCCAGAGACACCAGGAGTTTACTATTTCTACAATGCAGTAGGAACCATTATTTATGTGGGAAAGGCCAACAATCTTAAAAAGCGTATTTGGCAGCACTTCTACGACCGAAGCAATAAGGAACTGCTCATGTGCCGAGAAATTGCCCATATTGAAACCCAATTAGCAGGAAGTGAATTACTCGCTTTGCTGATGGAAGCAGCAGCCATCAAAAAGCACTTTCCAAAATTCAATTCCGCACAAAAGCGTGCACGTACCTCCTACGCCATTGTTGCCTATGAAAATAGAAAAGGTATTCTTCAATTAGGCTACAGTCCGCTCAAACAAGCAGTACAGCCCATCGTGGTGCAGCATTCCGTCAGGGACTGTCTTTTGCTGCTTCGTCAGCTGTGCACAGATTTTGAACTCTGTCCAAAATATTGCCAACTGCAAACCCAAGTTTGTTCTGCACCATTTCCAACTACCTCTTGTCAAGGCGTTTGTCAGGAAACGGAGGCCGTTGAAGTGTATAATGAAAAGGTGCGTTTGGCCCTGGCATCTGTTTCCATGCAACAACAAGATTTATTGATTAAAGAAGCAGGAAGATCCCCAAACGAAGCTGCCTTTGTGATGATACGAAATGGTAACTACGCGGGTTACGGTTTCGTGGATCAGGAAACATCTATCCATAACGAAGCGGATTTAGAACCCTTTCTGATACCCCAAAAAGATACTGTAGATACCCAACGAATTTTAAAATGGTATTTGAATAAAAAATCAACGAAAACCAAGATTCATTCCATCGCCTTTGAAAACTAACGCAGAACGTATGATCAACGCTTTTCCAACCTTCGACGAACAATTTGAGGAACTCTTTATCGCCATTCACAAGGCAGAAGTTTTTGAAGATTCCAAAACAATTGTCGACCTCATACCCAAAGCCACACCGGCCGTGATTTTGAAAAGCTATCGCGAAGCACTTCAGACCAAAGCATTTGACATCAAAGCCTTTGTGGCCGAGAATTTTGAAATTCCTACCCTGAAAAGCTCTGATTTCAGGTCAGACACGAGTCAATCGGTTCAGGAGCACTGCCAACGTTTATGGCCTTTTTTGATGCGGGAGCGAGATGAACAGATTGAAGGAAGTTCTTTAATTCCATTGCCGCATCCCTACATCGTTCCTGGGGGAAGATTTGCCGAGGTCTACTACTGGGATAGTTTCTTTACCATGCGCGGACTGTTGAAAACTGGCCATACCAAGACGGTGAAGCATATGATTGATAATTTCTGTCACCTGATTGAAACCATGGGCTTTATTCCCAACGGAAACCGAACCTACTATCACACGCGTTCGCAACCGCCCTTTTTTAGTTTGATGGTACAAATGTTGGTCAACGCCATGGATGATAAGAGCCTTTGGCAAACCTATCTTCCCTATCTCGAAAAGGAATACGCATTCTGGATGCACGGCAAAGACGAGCTCAAACCAGGACAAGAAAAATACCATTTGGTACGCTTTTCAGACGGCACCTACCTAAATCGATACTACAGTTTCAGTGACAAACCCCGCGAAGAATCCTATGTGGAAGACGTAGCTTTGGCAGCACACCTTACTTCCGAAGAAGAAAAAAGTACTTTGTACAAAGAACTCCGTGCAGGTGCTGAGTCAGGCTGGGATTATTCTTCGAGATGGCTTGACAATCCTAACGATCTGTCGAGCATTCGTATTCTTTCGTTGGTACCAGTTGACCTCAATACCCTCATGTATGCACTAGAGCGCAACCTCGCTCGTGCTTATAAACAGGTGGACAAAGAGCGTAGAAAATATTATAAGAAGTTGGCCAAGGAACGTAAACACACCATCAATAAACACTGTTGGTCTGGAAATCTAGAATACTACGGAGATTTTGACCTGAAGGCGCACGGCTTGGTTCCGCAGAAAACCCTGGCGATGGTCTTTCCACTATTTCAAAAGATCGCAAGCAAAGAGCAGGCGGCTAAAATTGCCCTAATTCTAGAACGACAGTTTTTAAAGGAAGGTGGGCTCGTTACCACACTGAAGAATAGCGGTCAACAATGGGATGCGCCCAACGGCTGGGCTCCTTTGCAATGGATTGCGGTGGAAGGGCTCAAAAAGTACGACCATCATTTGCTCGCAAAAAAGATTCAAAAGCGTTGGATGAGCGCCAATGAATCCGTCTTCAAGAGTACTGGCAAAATGCTAGAAAAATACAATGTTGAAGACACCCAAGGCAGCGTTGGCGGCGGCGAATACCCTGTGCAAGACGGCTTTGGGTGGACCAACGGGGTCTATTTGGATTGGGCCATGGACAACAACGAGTAAACCTTATCGATCGTTCCAGTCTTCAAGCGTTTGTGTAGCTTTTTTGAAATACTTTCGGTATTGTTTGGTGACTACGCGAATGAATAGGATCAAGAACAAAATACCGAAGGGTAAGCTCATCCATACGCCGCTCCAATCAAAATCGATTGTGAAGATATCCACTCCTTTTTGGATCGTTAGAAAAACAGGAAGTATTAAGAACATTAATAGAAACGAAAGAATTAATCCCAACATTTGAAAGGATGCCACACGCTTCTTACCCTGTTGGTGTGTGGCAAACGCCTCCGCTGGGGTCATATGGGCGAGATCAACCTTGTTAAACGCCCTTAGTGAAAAAATAGAAAGCAGCGGCATCACAATGAGAATAGCAAGTATCAGCGTAACAGCGGTTATACTCTCAACACTAGTAAAAAGAGGTAATTTATAAATAATGAATGCTGCAGTTGCAAAACAGATCACACTTCCAATGTATTCTGCAACGGTGATCCTACGGATGGCATTACTATAGTCTTTCTGTGTCATTTTCATAATCAACTGATCGGTTAGCACTTGTTGGCTGGCCACTTTTTTAGAGAGGTCCTGCCATTCTTTTTGTAATTCTTCAAAATTCATGATGCTGTGCTTTAATGTTCGTTTTTAACTTCTTTTTGATTCGATGAATCCGTGTTCCTATGGCAGTCGCAGAAAGGCCTGTAATCTCAGCGATTTCTTCATAGGATTTCCCCTCGAGTAGCAGAAGTATGATGCCCTTGTCTACTTTATCCAGACGTTCGATATGTTTCCTCAGAATAATCAGTTTTTCTTCTACCGTTGCGTCATAGGCCTCAAAAGCAGTAGACAACTCTTTGTTTAGGGTTACTTCCGTCTTTCGCTTGTGTTTCTTCAGTTTGGTAATGGCCGTATTCATGGCCACGCGATACATCCATGTGGTTACTTTCGCTTCCCCTCGGAACGAATCGAAGTATTTCCAAAGCTGGAAGACAATGTCCTGGTAAAGGTCCTTGCGATCCTCAGGGTCGTCCATATAGACGGCAGCCACTTTGTAGATAAGCCCTTCATGGGTTTTGATGAGTGCTACAAACTGATCTTCTTGAGTCATTCAGGTGTCTTTTGGCCTATTAGTATCAAGACCACCTAAAAGATCACACTTTTTTTCAAAAAAAATTTGCTGAAGTACTTATTCTTTGGTGATCACTACGGTGGCTTCTACCCCAGTAGCTAGATTCCACTGATTGAGAGTGATCACATTGCCTTGTTCGTCGTAGATGCGAAGCTCGGCGGTATTAGGGCCAGAAGAACCCTGATTCAGTGCAGTAAAGTCGATTTTATTGAAGCCTGGCTTCAACTTCATCTTAAACCCTTTCGGAGCATTGGTCAGGTAGACGCGCTCGAGTTTGGTTTCTTCATTGATAGAAATACTTACAAGGTCACCATCTTGAAATTGATGGTCGCGTACCACGATGGTCACCACATCTCCTCCAGATCTGAAGTCGCCCAAATACTGTGTAGTGGTAGATCCTTGTCGCTTATTTTCGTTGTCGTTTGTTCCTTTGGGAAGTTTTTTCTCCAGTCGTTTCAGAAAAAGATCACCTTCGTTGGCAAATCGTTCGGTAGGTTCCATAGAAACCTCGCGATCTGGAGAGAAATCTACATTGGTATACGGCTCTTCGTTGAACTTGAAGTTGGGAAATTCAGCATTGGGTGCTTCTTCTGTTTTGGGAATTTCTAACTCTACTTCATTGGTCTTTTGCGGACTCACCACAACGGTTTCCGGCTGATCTTGCCCCCAGGCGAGACCGCTTATACAGCAAAAGATTCCTATAAGCCTCAACGATTTCATACCAAATATGTCGTAAATCTATGAAAGACTAACGAAAATCATGCCAAATAAGCGTTAAATAGAGTAAAGAAAAAGCTCGGCAGTTGCCGAGCTTTTATCTTCATTTTGAATGTCAACCCTAACTCCCCTGACGCTGTCGTCTTCTCAGCTGTCGTTGAATCTTTTTAATAGCCGATTCAATAGATTTTTCAGGTTCAATGACGTTGTACTCCCCCCAAAACTCAGGATCAGAAAAACCAGAAGCTTCATCACTAATTACGATGGTAGGTCTTAAACGATCTTTGGGTTTGGCTACCAAACCATTGCCGTTCGTTTTCCAGTCGGTTACGGCCATTTCACTCGTTAAGGTATACACCGAATTAAACCACTTGCCCTTTTTATCTACTTTAAAACCTAATTGTACATTGCTATACCCGTAGTACCATTTCCCGTTTTTTTCGCGATAGTCTACGCGATAGGTCGCCTCTGTTGGATATACATTCACATCTCGCGGTTTCTTGCGTACAAACCATTTACTGGCAGCATCTCTATTTTCGATATTGAGGCTGTACACAGCGCTGGTGAGTGCTTTTGTGTTGGCATTGATGAACAATTTCCCGTAGTAACGTGGCTCTATGATTTCTTTTAATTGTTTGAAACTAATCACATAAATCGGTTGATCGTTCACGGTGGTGTACCGCTCGAAAGTAAAGGTATAATCGTCAATCCCTTCTTTACTGAAGATATACTCTGGATACTTCATCACAT
>CAWUKP010000205.1:0-5088 GCA_963922975.1 uncultured Spongiivirga sp.
CGCCTAGTTCCAACATCATGTTTCAATAATACAAAGCACCCTATTTTGGTCAGATTGCGCTTGCCACCTTATTAATAACCCTGACTTCGTCCTTGTTTAGCATTTTCCTCAGAACAATTGGCTTACCTATTCTGGTTTACATACCCACCATCTTGATTACCACATTTACCTTTTTAGTGGTTCCATTGATCGTTTTTAAGAATATGAGCGCCACGGAAGCCATTAAAGGAAGTATTGATTACGTCGGAAAGAACTTCTTGGTAACCGCAGGATTAATAGTTGTTGGCTTTATATGTGCTTCTTTAGGCGCCATCGCCTGCGGAATTGGGATACTTTTCACCTTTCCTTTCTATTTCGCTATTCAATACACGGTGTATGCGCATCTTACGGGAGACGACGATCACAACGAAATTGACGCCATCGGTACGGAATAATCATTGCAGCTGGAACCGAATCTTGTCGCCTGGGCGCTTTTGCGCCATTTGGTCGATACTCTCTTCAGGCAATTGAAGCACACGCGGATACCCTCCCGTCACTTGTGCATCACGCATTAAAACAATAAGTTGCCCAGATGGGGTGAGTTGCACGGTGCCTGGAGCCACTGGACTGGTGGCAATAGATGGCAAGTTGTGTTGTATAGTTTCTTTGAAAACATAGGCCATTCGCGAACTTTGAGAAGCAACGGTAAACTCCGATTGAAATACTTGTGCCGAGGCGCTCAGCATCTCAAACTCTGGGCCTGCTTTTACCAGAATTTCACGATTGTTGAAATGTGAGTGCGGTAAGTCGTCCACAACTTTTTCCTCAGAAAGACTGGTCTGCGTACCGCAGCTTAATGTCTGGCCTTTCCGCAAAACGTTGAAAGGAGTCACTGGTTTGTAAAAGCTTCGGCTTCCTAGTATTACTGAAACATCAAAACCACCAGAAACGGCCAGATATGACCTGCAACCATAGGGCATGGAGCCAAATGATAGTATGTCTCTTTCAGTCACCTTAATCATTTTAGACATAGGAATAGTAGTACCATTGAGTTGAGGTTGAATCGGTGCTCCTACAATAGCTATTTCTATATTGTGTGCAAACTTCAGTTTCGGTCCTAATAAGGTGATCTCCATCACCGCAGCAGTATTGGCATTGCCGACCAAAGCGTTGGCAAGCTGTGCCGAACGCTGATCCAAGCTTCCAGAGAGCGGAACTCCATATGCTGCGTAGCCCAATCTACCCAAATCCTGTATGGTGGTATACAAACCAGCAGAAAGTACAGTGATCTCAGACATGAATGACCTCTTTTTCCAATTCATAAGCGCCCATACGCACTAATTCGCTGATCTCAGCATACTCAGAAGCGTCTATTGCATAAAACCGTATACGATCAAGCGGTTGTGCAAAAACAGGAGGATTCTCTCTAGGGTCAAATAATAAAATAGGCGTTTGTCCGATGATGTTCCAGCCACCAGGAGATGCTTGCGGATAGATTCCTAATTGATCACCTCCGATGCCAACGGCACCTCGAGCAATTTGATTTCTGGGTGTGGCCCTTCGAGGAAGGTGAAGTGCTTTGGGAAGCGGACCGAGATATAAAAATCCTGGCAAAAAACCAATGAAAAATACTTGATAGGAATTTGCCAAGAACAGCGATTGGGCACTAGAGACCTCTACAGCATTTTGGTGGGCAAGGGTCGGCCAATCCATGGAAAAAGGTGCTGATAAGCAGATTGGCACACGATACAGATTCCGTTGCAGCTTTTTGTCAGTTTTTGCCTTCAAAAAATAAGATTCCAACATTTGTTGTATCGTATCATATTGAATCTTATTTAAATCATAAAATATTGTATACGAGTTATATAAATTGATTGAGTAAAGTATTACTTCATTTAATAATTGATCAAAAAATAGTTTGGTGGCTAAGATCGTTTTGAGCTGTTTTTGGCAAAATTTCTTGGGCCAAATCATGGAAATTCCATTATTTCCTACCGATTGGTATATTATTTTTTCATCCATCAGTAGCGCTGTATTTTGATATCTAGCTTTGGTAATTCGTCATGGAGAAACCGCAAAATGGATGCTGTGTGGAGGTGATCGCTGTGTACACAAAAAGTTTGCGCCCTATGCATTACCTCTTCCCCATCTATGGTCATCACTTTGTGATTTTTGACAAGTGACTCTATTTGCTCTAGCGCTCTTTTTGGATCTTCAATGATGGCATTTCGTTCTTGCCGTGGAACGAGCAATCCCTCTGCTGTATATTGTCTGTCAATGAAAGCTTCTTCCATGACATTTAGTCCTGCTTCCTTTGCCGATTGAAGCAGTTGAGATCGATAAGGTGCATACATCGTAACTTTATCAGGCAATTGTAGTGTTGCTTCCACCACTATATCCGCATAGATAGGATCAGTTGATGCCAGGTTATACAAGGCTCCGTGCGGTTTGACATGGTAAATTTCCATCGCTGAATCATCGGCAATTTCCCATAAAGCGGTCATTTGCTGCTGTAAACTGTTCAAAAGGTCATGACGGGTTATGTTCATGGGCTTTCGTCCAAAATTGGTTTTGTCAGGAAAGGAAGGATGTGCTCCTACCCGCACTCCATGCTCTTGCGCAAGTAATAGTGTACGGCGCATCGTATCCGCATCACCCGCATGTCCTCCGCACGCTATACTACACGAAGAAATATAAGGCATCAGGGGCGCTTCGGGCACCAATCCTTCACCCATATCACAATTGATATCTATGTAATGTATCACATCCATTGAAAAACCTTTAGAATACTCTTCGCCCCTAAAAACAAAGCAAATAGCAACATCAACAGGGCGAGAATGTTCTGTATTTTGGTGTTTCTATGTGTTCCCATCACACGCGTACTGTTGGCTACCCAAATTAACACCAGCATGATCAAAGGCAACAAGATACCATTAGCCACTTGGGCAAATTGTATGACCTGTATGGGTTTGAAGCCGACTGCGGCGAAGGCCACTCCAATGAATAGTACAAACATCCAAACCGCACGAAACCCTTTAGAGCGCAGATGGTAGGGTTTTCCTAGGCTATCCATAACCACGTAAGCGGCTGCTAGTGGGGCGGTAATAGCTGAAGTGATCCCAGCGGCAAACAGTCCGATGCTCATAAAATATGTAGCCCAAGAACCCAATAAAGGCTCTAGTGAGGAGGCCAACTCTGCTGCATTTTCAATGGAACTATTGGGCATTGCACTGGCTGCAACAATGATCGCCATGGAAACCACTCCTCCTAAAAAAACCGCTATTATGGTATCAACTTTGGCCTTCTTCAAGTCTGAGGGTCCTGTCCATTTTTGATTGACCAATGAGGCGTGCAGAAAAAGGTTATAAGGCACGATCGTAGTGCCTACCAAGGCAATCACCGTCAAGAGATTTGCGTCGTTTACAGAAGGTACGAATAAGCCCTTGAGCAATGCTTTGAGCGATGGCCCAGTCATAATGGCAGTAACCATAAATACTAGACTCATCAGGAGCACGAGAATGGTTAGGGATCTCTCGATGAGCTTGTAATTTCCCAGATATAGCAGTACGAAGGCGCATCCCCCAATGAGTAGACTCAGCAGGTTGATAGAATTTTCGCCTAAACCAAGAGAAGCGTCTGGAAAAAAGGTTTTGAGCCCCAGCATCCCGCCACTAATATTACCCGCTTCATAGGCCGAGTTGCCAATAGCCACCGCAGCTAGCACAATGGTAATGATCAACAGCTTTAATGCAGGACTACCAGCATGGGTACGTATGACTTGCGCAAGTCCTTGTTGCGTCACCAAGCCCACTTTGGCGGCCATGTATTGCATCAAGATAGTGGCAATGATGGCGACTCCCATTACCCATAGCAAGGAAAGTCCGAATTGGGCACCAGCCAAGGTACAGACCGTTACGGTTCCTGGGCCAATAAAAGCAGCGGCCACCAAGGTACCGGGACCAATATTTTTGAAAAAGTCTTTCAAACTGGATAAAGGTGAAAGACGAATTTAAGGAAAAAGAAGGGCCTAGGGTTTAAAGAGCTGATTTTTGATCGCATAGAGCACCAGCCCAATACGGCTGCGTACTTGAAGCTTTTCGAATAGTGCCTCGCGGTAACCGTCAATCGTCTTTGGACTTAGAAACATCTTTCCTGCAATTTCTTTGTAGGTCATTTCGGTGCAGGCGTATCGCAGAAATTCTAACTCTCTTTCTTTGAGCTTGATTTCTTCTTTTTCTTCTTTATGTAGAGACCCTAGAAGTGTTTTAGAGATGCGATCAGAGTAGAAAAAGCCTTTATTGATGACATCTGTCAAAGCTTCCTTGAAAATGGAAGGGTCTATGTCTTTCAACAGATAGCCACGCGCTCCATTGCGTAGCATACGAATAATCGTCTCTTCGTCATCGTCCATTGAAAGCACAATTACCTTTTGGTCTGGACGATTTTTTTTCAACCATTCCATGGTCTCCAATCCATTCATCACGGGCATATTGATATCTAGTAGAATCACATCGGGTGCATTGCTATTGGTTTCCAATTTTTGCACGAGCTCTTTCCCGTTTTTTACGTGATAGAGGACTTGAAAATCATCGAATGTGTTGATGAGTCCTTGCAAGGATTGTGCAAACAGCGAATGATCATCGACAATAACAACAGAATATGTTTTCATGATGTTTTGGTTGGTTTGTGTATAGGATATCGTAAAGTTAAGGAAACCCCTTGGTCAGGCACAGCAACGAGGTCTAATTTGGCATGTATGAGCTGCGCTCTGCTTCGCATATTCATCAAACCCGTACCTTCCACGATCTGGTTGCTATCGAAACCTACCCCATTATCTTCTGCTTCAATGTAGAGCATATCGGGCTGATAGTCTAGCGTAACTAGCAATTTGCTAGCTTTGGAGTGTTTGATGACATTCGCGAAGAATTCCTGTAAAATCCGGAAAATGATGATCTCGTCTTTTGGATCGATCTCCGTTTCCTGTCCAGTTACTGTAATTTCGGCATTGAGGAAATTTAGCTTATTAAAACGCTCGAGTTCGTTCTTTAGAGCTTTATAGAGCCCAATGTTTTTGATGAAGTCAGTGTTCAGCGATTTAGACAGAGAGCG
>CAWUKP010000206.1:0-5052 GCA_963922975.1 uncultured Spongiivirga sp.
GGTCATTTCTCCAAGTAGGTCTATCTCGGTCTAATAAAGGTTGTGGTGCCAAGAAATTTTCAAAATCACCTGCGCTCCAAGCCAAAAATTCACCACCGCCTTCTAGTTCATAGCCGTGGTCTAAATGAATTTCACCATTGTGTCCTACTTCATTGGTGGCCATCCATTCTTGGAATTCTTGGTATTCAGCCCCTTTGTTTTGTGGGAAGAGGTAATATGATAGTCTTATAGGCATTTCACCTGCATCGGCTAGTGCCTTCGTACCTGTATAGTCTTTTGGAAATTTATGACCACCACCACCTGCATCAATACCACTAGTGATTCCAAAGCTGTTCAATTCGCGATAGAATTGCTTTGTGCCATTTTCCATTTCGGCTTGTGTCAAAGGAGGTAGGCTACCAATCCGTGCATATAAAATGGATGGGTTCGGTTCTGCAATCAGTACACCTGTCAATTTTCCATCAGAACCCTTCTCAAAGCGAGAACCTTTTGGTGCTTCTGTATTTTCATCGATTCCCAATGCATCCAGCCCTGCTTGATTCAAATACCCTTGACTATATAAAAAGAGTACATAAGTCGGCACGTCTCCTGTGGCTTCGTTCAACTCTTCCATGGTGAACAATCGCTTTTCTTCAAATTGAAACGGACTCCACCCACCAATCACACGAACCCATTGTCCTTCTGGGGTTCGGGCAGCTTGCTCTTTCAACATTTCAAGTGCGCGCTTCAATGTTTTTACTCCATCCCAACGGACTTCAGCGTTGAAAAAACGTCCACCACGAGTTAAGTGTAAGTGCGAGTCGTTCAATCCTGGGATAAGCGTTCTGCCTTTCGCATCAATGACTTTGGTGCTATCGCCTACCAGTTTTGAAATTTCTTCAGTACTTCCCGTGGCCATCACGTTGCCATTTTTTACGGCAATGGCTTCCGTAATCGTTCTATTTTCATCCATCACTGCAACCTTTGCATTGGTTACAATCATATCTGCTGCTTCTACTTGTTTTTCAGATGTGTTGTCTTTACATGAAAATGTAGCGAGTAGAATGCCCATCAAAAACAATACTTTTTTCATTGTTACCGGTTTTAAAGCACTCTGCCAAAAAGAGACAGAGTGCTATACATTCTACTTAATTCTTTTTGTGCCCTTCTGCTTCACTTGCCTCTTTGCCAGTCATCCATTTGCTCATGGTTTTGATATAATCGATACCCAAACCATAAGCACCACCATACTTTTTCGAGATTTTCACTACTTCGTTATATTTATCGCTTCTTGCCCAATCTCTGTGGATTTCCAATAAATACTGAAGGGAAGTGATAGGCTTAACACCTGCTTGGATCATTCGAGTCATCGCCATATCGTGCGCTTCTTGAGAAGTGCCTCCGTTGGCATCAACTACTACATATACTTCGTAGCCATCTTCTAATGCAGATAGAGACGCTGACAACGTACATACCTCGGTCCACAATCCTGCTATCACCAATTTTTTCTTCCCTGTCTTTTTTACGGCTTCAACAATTCGCTTGTCTTCCCAAGAATTCATTGTTGAACGGTCTATGTACTCATCACTATTTGGATAGTACTCTCTTATTTCGGGGAATACGGGACCACTGAATGATTTCTCGGCAACCGTAGTAATTATTGTGGGTACCTTATACAGTTTTGTGGATGCAGCCAATAGCCCTACATTATTTCTTAGCTCTTCAATGGGTTGCGACTCCACGGCAAAGGCCATTTGACTTTGATGGTCAATCATTAATACCGCATGATTTGTAGGATTTAATAATTGTGCTGCAGCATTTGCAGGGTCATTGTTTGGATTTGGATTGTACATATCCCACTGTGCAAATGCTACAGTTGATATGAAAAGTGACAAGAATAATAAACTTACTTTTTTCATTGTTTTAAAATTTGTGTCAATTACGTTGACGGTTGAACTATTTAGATTTGAATTATGAATTTTCAGTCATCGGTACTTCCATAAGAAGTATTTCGGCATTACCATTGGCGGTAATTTCAAGTGATGTTACATCCCAAATACCAAAACCGTCTCTCTTTTCCAGAGCTTGACCGTTTATAGTGGCATTACCTTCAATTACAAAGGCGTAGACACCGTTGTTTTCTGGGTCATTGAGTTGATATTGGAGTGATTTACCTTTTTCCAAAGAGGTCATATGGAACCACGCATTTTGGTGAATCCATACACCGGCATCATCAGGATTAGGTGATAGCACTTGTTGTAACTGGTTCTTTCTATCCTCCAGGTTCAAAGTGATTTGGTCATATCTTGGGATCACCCCTTTTTTGTTGGGGAACACCCATATTTGAAGAAACTTTACGGGCTTATCCTTGTTGGCATTATACTCACTGTGCATTATTCCGGTGCCAGCACTCATGACCTGTATGTCGCCCTGCTTAATAACCGCGGCAGTTCCCATACTATCTTTATGCTCCAAATCCCCTTCGAGCGGGATGGATATGATCTCCATATCACGATGCGGGTGTGTTCCAAAGCCTTGTGCTTCAGAAACTGTGTCGTCATTGAGTACACGTAGCACTCCAAAATTCATACGTTCTGGATTGTAATAGTTTGCAAAACTGAAGGTATGTTTCGATTGAAGCCAACCGTGGTTGGCACTTCCTCTGCTGGCTGCTTTATGCAATACTGTGGTGGTGGTTTTTGTTTCCATAGTTTTAATGTGATTGAATCCTACTTGATTTAAATTGTGTTTATTATCTGAAGAAGAATGCGAAGTAGCTTTGAGGTAGCTTCCGAAGCCTAACATGGCCAAGACGCCTCCCCATGAGATGTTCTGTATGAATTCTTTTCGCTCCATTTACTTTACTTTCATATCCTTTAGGCGATTTGCATGCCATTCATTTAAAATATTGATTATCAATTAGTTAAATACGTAACAGTTCAATATATATTTCTCATTTTTTAGAATTTTCTATTATTTGAGAATTTTAGGCGTATTTTTATAACAGAATTTTTGCGATATGGGTAAAGAATTGTCATCAACTGAAATAAACAACTGGTTGCTTGAAAATCTTCCTTACAAGATGATGTGGATGGATGAAGAGGGGAATATTGTATATGGAAATAAAGTATTCTGTAGGCGATTAGGATATAGAAAATCAGAAATAACAAAGCTTACTGTTTTTGATATCAATCCTGGAGCGACAAAAGAAAGCTGGAAAGAACATTGGGCAAGGGTTAAAAAAAATGGTGAGGATCATTTTAAATCAGTCCATCAGACTAAGGATGGTAAATTTTATGATGTTGAAGTTTTTGCTCAATTTTTCTCAAATAATGGAAAAAATCTGGTTTGTGCTGTAGTTAATGAAATCACAGAATCTAGTTTTTATAAGAATCTGCTGAATCATGCAGAACGTATGACCAATGTAGGCGGATGGAAATTAAACCTCCAGGATGGCTCTTTGATCGTTACGGAGCAAGCAATGTGCATTTTTGATTCGGATAACAAGGAAGACCTATTACCTGGGAATGTCATACACCTATTTAAAGAAAGTGATATCGTTAAAAAGTTTTTGAGAGAAGTGATGCGAAAGGGCACTGCATATGATGAAATATTTCAACTTAAAAATGGTAAGCACATAAGGTGTGTTACGGAAGCCGAAGTAAAAAAGAACAAAGTCTATAAAATTATTGGCACCTATCAAGATGTTACCGAACAGGTAGAAAAAGAACATTCTCTTAATTTTTTTAAAGAGATAATAGATAATGCTCATGACCTTATCTATGTTTTAGACCGCGATGGGAACCTTGTTCATTACAGCAAGTCACTGATACATAAACTAGGATTTAGTAAAGAAGAATTAGACACTTTTGATGTGTATGATTTAGATCCAAAAATTACAACTGAATGGTGGCACAATCATTTTGACGACATCGTTGAAAATGGCTCTGTGAATATAGAATGGAGTGAAATGCGGAAAGACGGTAGCGAGTTTCCTGTAGACGTTACTGCAAATCACCTCCGCTACAATGGAAAGGACCTCAATTGTGCTATAATTAGGGATGTGACCGAACGAAAAATAAGAGACGAAAAACTCAAAGTCGCCTTCGAAGAGATTTCCCTGCTCAAAAGTAAACTAGAAGAGGAAAACGAATACTTACAAGAAGAAATTAGCAACAAAATAAACTTTGATAACATTGTATGCCAAAGTGATGCCTACAGAAGGGTTTTGGAGCAAGTTACACAGGTAGCAGTAACCGATGCTACAGTTTTAATTACTGGTGAGTCGGGTACAGGGAAAGAGCTCTTAGCAAGTGCAGTGCATCTAAACAGTACTCGAAAAGATAGTATCCTCATAAAAGTGAATTGCGCCACCCTACCTAAAGAGCTTATTGAAAGTGAATTGTTTGGGCATAAAAAAGGAGCATTTACTGGAGCTATAGCTGATAAACTGGGAAAATTTAGTTTGGCAGATGGCGGCACCATATTTTTAGATGAAATCGGTGAAGTACCTATTGATATTCAAGCAAAATTGCTACGCGTGCTGCAAGAAGGTGAGTTTGACCCATTGGGAAGCACAACAACTACCAAAGTTGATGTTAGGGTCATAGCGGCTACCAATAGAGATTTACAGGAGATGGTAAAAAAAGGCACGTTTAGAGAAGACCTATATTACAGATTGAACGTTTTTCCCATAGAGAATATTCCGCTACGCGCCCGTAAAGAAGATATTCCATTACTGGCACAATTCTTTTTAGAGAAGTATTCAACTAAAGCCGGAAAAGACTTCAGGCGATTGTCCAAAAAAACTATTGATAAGTTGATGGATTACAACTTTCCCGGAAATATCAGGGAATTGGAAAATTTGATTGAACGTGCCGTTATCATCGAAAATGGAACAACCCTTAAACCCGGAGATTGGTTGCCTACCTCACAAGGAACTGTGACCTCGGATGATTTTAAATCTTTGGATGATACCCAACGTGATTATATCGTAAAAGTACTTGATCATACTAATTGGCGAGTAAGTGGTCCGAAAGGAGCGGCCACCATTCTGGGCATGAAAGACAAGAC
>CAWUKP010000207.1:0-5049 GCA_963922975.1 uncultured Spongiivirga sp.
TTTAAATCGCCAGTAACACGGTCATCAAAGCGCATCCCTAGTGCAATGAGCACATCGCATTCATTGGTAAGTACATTGGGCCCGTAATTTCCGTGCATTCCCACCATACCCACATTTAAGGGATGCTCTGTAGGTAATGCCGACAATCCGAGGATCGTCCACGCAGCCGGAATTCCTGCCTTTTCTACTAGGGCTTTCAATTCTTCTTCAGCTTCTCCTAGAATGATTCCTTGTCCCCAAACAATCAATGGTTTTTTTGCTTGGTTGATCAGTCTTGCGGCTTCTTCTATTTTAGCAATATCTGGCTTTGGAACTGGTTTATAACTTCGAATGGCGGTGCATTTCTTGTATTCGAATTCGAACTCTTGGAATTGTGCATTCTTGGTTATATCGATAAGCACAGGGCCAGGTCTGCCGGATTTGGCGATATAAAACGCTTTGGCAAAAACTTCTGGAATCTCTTCAGCTCTCGTAATTTGATAATTCCACTTGGTGACGGGAGTTGAAATCCCCACAATATCTGTTTCTTGAAAAGCATCCGAACCTAATAAATGTCGCGGCACTTGTCCGGTGATACACACCATGGGTGTTGAATCAATTTGCGCATCTGCAATACCTGTAATCAAATTGGTAGCGCCTGGGCCCGAGGTAGCAATCGCTACACCTACCTTGCCAGTTACACGAGCGTAGCCCTGTGCCGCGTGCGTGGCGCCTTGTTCGTGGCGGGTTAATACGTGATGTAGCTGCTCTTGATACTTGTAAAGCTCATCGTAAACGGGCATGATGGCACCTCCAGGATATCCGTAGAGTGTGTCAACACCTTCCGCCAGAAGGCATTTGATCACTGCTTCTGCGCCAGAAATCCGAACTTTCTTTTCGGTGGCCTCTTGGGTTTTTATCAAGGTACTGGTTTGCATATCAACTTTTATTAAAATTCATCTGTTACACAGCCTTCTGAGGCTGAAGACACAATGCGTGCATACTTGTACAACGACCCGCGTTCTACTTTTAAGGCAGGTGCCTTCCATTGTGCTTTGCGTTGCGTTAGTTCCTCAGGGGAAACGTGCATTTCTATGGTATTTTTTTCAGCATCTATGGTAATCTCGTCCCCATTTCGAACCAGGGCAATCGCCCCACCTTCTTGGGCTTCAGGACAAACATGACCTACTACAAATCCGTGGGTTCCACCAGAAAATCTTCCATCAGTGATAAGGGCGACTTCTTTGCCGAGGCCCGCACCCATGATTGCAGAAGTAGGTTTGAGCATTTCAGGCATTCCTGGTCCTCCTTTTGGACCTTCATAGCGAATCACGACGACGTCACCTTTTTGAACTTCTCCGGATCGAATACCATCGTTCGCGGCAAATTCACCATCATACACACGTGCTTTGCCTGTGAATTTGAGTCCTTCTTTTCCTGTAATTTTAGCAACCGCTCCTTTTTCAGCAAGGTTGCCGTACAAGATTCGAATATGCCCTGTTTCTTTGATGGGATCGGTAATATCCCGAATCACTTGTTGTCCTTCCGTTAGGTCTTTAACGTCCAATAGATTTTCGGCCAATGTTTTTCCTGTAACGGTCAAACAATCACCATGCAGCATTCCTTTCTTCAGCATGTATTTAAGAACGGCAGGCACGCCTCCCACGCGATGAACGTCTTCCATAAGATATTGTCCGCTAGGCTTTAAATCTGCCAGAAAAGGCGTGGAATCGCTGATATGTTGAAAGTCTGCCAGTGTAAATTCTACATTGGCTGCTTTGGCAATTGCCAAAAAGTGTAATACCGCATTGGTAGAACCCCCTAAAACCGTGATCAATCTAATGGCGTTCTCCAGAGATTTACGCGTCACAATATCGCTCGGTTTGATATCATTGGCTATCAAGTAACGCATGGCTTCTCCAGCGCGTTGTGCATCTTTAACCTTATACGCTCCTGTAGCAGGGTTTGAAGAGCTATATGGCAGCGACATGCCTAATGCTTCAATGGCTGAAGCCATCGTATTGGCTGTATACATACCGCCACAAGCACCTGCACCAGGACAAGCTTTTTGGATAACTGACTTATATTCTGTTTCGTTAATGCTTCCTGCCACTTTCTGCCCCCAGGCTTCGAAGGCGGAAACCACATCAAGCTTTTGACCGTTATGGCAACCCGCATCGATGGTACCGCCATAGAGCAATACCGAAGGTCTATTAAGTCGTAGCATGGCCATCAGCGCACCAGGCATATTCTTATCGCAGCCTACTACGGTTACCAACCCGTCGTACGACATGGCTTGGACCACCGTTTCCATAGAATCTGCGATTACATCTCTTGAGGGCAAGGAATAGCGCATTCCGGGGGTTCCCATTGAGATACCATCACTAACACCGATAGTATTGAAAATAAGCCCGACCAATCCCTCCGATTGTGTTCCTTCTTTTACGTGTTTGGCCAAGTCATTCAAATGCATGTTGCACGGATTACCCTCGTAACCTGTACTTGCAATGCCAACGAATGCTTTTTGAAAATCTTCTTCTGTAAGACCAATCGCGTGTAACATAGCCTGAGCGGCTGGTTGCGTTGGATCTTGAGTGACGCGTTTACTATATGTATTCAACTCTTTTTTCTTCATGGAAATTCGAAATTACCGCTTCATCACATTAGAAAAATGAACATGTATTCTCTCTTCATAAGTTCATTAGCGTTTAATCGAATACAATCAATTGATTGTCAGCGTTTTAAAATAATTGATTCTATTATATCCAAGGCCTAAAACTCAGTTTACTGGCCTTTATGACTAATCGTTTGATTCAGGGTACTACAAGGAGCTTAGACACCAATAGTAGGGCGATTGCCATACGAATGCAATGCCCTACTTTAATTTTTGAGAAGTTGAATAAAAGAAGGTGGTCTCATTCAGAAATTCTGAATCAAACCACCTTCTCAGCGACAAAACGATAATCTCTAACCAACCAATTTGAACGTGATAGGGATACTAAAGCCCATTTTTACGGTTTTACCTCGCTGTTTCCCCGGGTTGAACTGGGGAAGCTTAGAAATGATACGTACGGCTTCTTTTTCCAAGGTCTTATCTGGTCCTCGGGCTCTCACGCCGGTTACATACCCTTGACGATCAATTACAAATTGGACATATACCCTTCCTTGTACGCCTAATTCTTTAGCAACATCTGGATAGGTAAAATGTTTCTGAATATGCTTGTTCATTTTTTCGTTAAAGCAAACGCGAAGATCGGCACCAGAAAAGCCTTCACATCCTGGAAAAGTAGCCACTTGTTCAATCACCGCAAAAGGCACCACTACGTCTTCCTCCTCTTCTTCAACTTCTACATCGCTCACATCGACAACCGCATCGTCAATCACTTCATCGGCATTCGTCTCTGTAGATTCGATAATCGTCTCTACCAATTCAGAATCGTCTTCAATTACCTCAATCAACACCGGAGCAGATGGTGGTGGAGGCGGTGGAGGCAGATTCTTCAAATCGACAATTGGGATATCTTCTTCTGTATCTTCTTGAATCGCCAAATCCTCGATTGTAAAGGTTTGTCTTTCATACGTTTTCATCTCAAGGGCTTGCCATGTTAAGAACAACATAAGGCACAAGCCAAAGGAGAAATACAATCCTGTATTTCTGCTGAGATCTACCTTTGGGTTTTTCTTGGGTCTCATAATTCATTGGTTTTAAGTAAAGTTACCCACGCATTCATAAAAAAAATATGACAAATGTCATCGTTGATCCTATCGCTCGTCGGCGTTATTCTTTATATTGAAACCTTAATTGTATTTCACAATTCTTATGAGCATAGAGAAGACGGTTACTGAGGCTATTCAATACAGACGCTCTGTTAGAGTTTTCAAATCCGATAAAGAAATTGACGATGCTGTTGTTAAAAAGTGTATTGACAATGCTCGACTTGCTCCTACCAGTAGTAATTTGCAGTTATGGGAGTTCTATCATATCACTGACGCGACCACCTTACAGAAAATGACCAAAGCTTGCCTTGGTCAAAACGCTGCAAAAACGGCCAAACAATTAGTGGTCGTAGTGGCTCGGAAGGATTTGTGGCGCCAAAGGGCCAAAGCCAATATTACCTTTTTGGAAACAAGTATTGGCAACAAGCCTAAAACTGAATATACAAAACGAGAGAAGTTTGCCATTAATTATTACGCCAAACTCATTCCTACCATTTATGCCGAATTTTTGGGTGTTTTAGGATGGTTGCGCTATTTGATTTTCTGGGTGATAGGTTTGTTTAAACCCACCTACCGACAAGTCCGTAAAAGCGATCTACGCGTGGTTGCTCACAAAAGTGCTGGACTGGCTGCACAGAATTTCATGCTTAGTATGTCGGCAGTAGGGTACGATACCTGCCCGATGGAAGGTAGCGATACGTTGCGTGTGAAGAAAATTCTAGGGTTGCCTTGGGGGGCAGAAATTAATATGGTTATTGGTTGTGGTATTCGTGATGAAAAAGGGATATACACAAAGCGTTTTCGCGTTCCTTTTGAAGAAACCTATTTCAAAATTTAATAGTTAAAAAAACCTCTTTCTTATGAACAAACTTGACTTTGGAGAAGTATTTAATGAAGCCTTTGAACTTTATAAAAAGTCTTTTGGGCCGTTGGTTGTCGGTTTTCTAGTTCTTTTTATCGCGCTGTTAGTGGTGTATTTGGCCTGCTTTACCTTTCTTTTTGGTATGGGCTTTTCAGAGTATTTCGGTATTGCGACTGACGACCCTACCTACCTAACAAATATTACTCAAGGACTTGGTTTTCAGCTACGCAGTGCTCTTTTCGGACTTGTGGTCGCCATTTTGATCACTCCAGCAGTTGGCGGCTTTCTTGCCATGTGCAAAGCAACCAAGAATGGACAAGCGCCTAGTTCCAACATCATGTTTCAATATTACAAAGCACCCTATTTTGGTCAGATTGCGCTTGCCACCTTATTCATTACTCTGACTTCGTCCTTGTTTAGCATTTTCCTCAGAACAATTGGCCTACCTATTCTGGTTTACATACCCACCATCTTGATTACCACATTTACCT
>CAWUKP010000208.1:0-5047 GCA_963922975.1 uncultured Spongiivirga sp.
GACTGAAATACTGACCCACCTTTTCAGGCGTCAGTTTGAGGCGCACCACTAGGTAGGCGATTACACCGAAGAGTAGCAGCAAGGCGATGCCTATTTTTCCAATGTATTTCTGGAGCAAATCGTTCAGCTCGAAACCAGTGACACCCCCGAGGAGCGGAGATTCTTGAAAAAAGAATCCGAAGAATACCGAAAGCCACAGAGCATTCAAGATGCCCCAAAACCAAAGATTCCAGGTACGCTTAGACGAGATATTCAAAAAACGGTACAAACCCGAAATAAACAACAAGATAGGAAACACGAAAGACGCCAAGCCAAGGAAGCGGTAGATGAAAAAATAGCTGATACTAGCGCCCACCTTTCGAGCAGCATTCTTGGCTTCTGCATTTTTCAACAGAAAGTTCTCTACGATATTCGCATCGTCCTTCCAATTGAAGAAAAAGGACACAAAAGAAATAAAGAGAAGAGCGGACAGTAGCATCAAAAAGCTTCCAAACAAGATGTTACTCTGTCTGGAGAGTTTCAAGCGCTCTTTAAGTGGTGTGCGCGTCTTTTTTTTCGACGTTGATTTGGTTGCTCGTTTCTTTTTGGCCATAGGTTAGGCAGGCATTTGGGCAAAAATACAAATTACAAACGTTTAGAAGCAGTGGATATTTCAAAGGAATTTAGGGACGTAAATGATCGCAGCGATGATAAGCGATACAATAGCGCAGATAGCTACCGCCCCTGCGCTGATGTCCTTTAAGTTGCGCACACGCATATCTTTTTCGGGCTGTACCATATCCGAGAGTTGCTCGATTGCGGTATTGAGACCTTCAGCAGCAAGTACTAAAGCGATGGCCAGCCACTGCAAGCACCATTCTGTAGCGGAAATATCGATATACCAACCTAGAGCCGTTACACCCAACGCACAGGCCATTTCAATCTGAAAACTTCGTTCTGAGGATATCAACAGAAATATACCCCGAAAGGCATGTCCAAAACTTTGAATTTGTTTGGTGATGAAATTAGGCATCCATCAGCGCTTCTAACGCAGCTTTATAATTGGGTTCGTCAACGATTTCCGCAACCTGCTCGGTATAGCGAACCGTCCCTTGCTCGTCGATCACTACCACAGCACGAGAGAGCAATCCTTCCAAAGGTCCGTCTACGAACTCTACGCCGTAGTTCTTACCAAACTGGCGGTCTTTGTAGTCTGCGAGATTGATCACATCTTCTAAGCCTTCTGCCGCACAGAAGCGCGCTTGCGCAAAAGGTAAATCGCGCGAGATGCAGAGCACCTTGGTATTTTCTAGTTCGCTGGCCTCTTCATTGAATTGACGCACAGATTGAGCACAGGTACCCGTATCGATACTTGGAAAGATATTCAGAATTACTTTCGAGCCTTTGAAATCGTCAAGTGATACAGACGATAGGTCATTCGCAGTTAAGGTAAAACTAGGTGCACTGCTTCCAGTGGTTGGAAGTGAGCCGATAGTATTGATGGGATCTCCTTTAAGTGTTACTGTAGCCATGTTGTTGGTTTTGGAATTGAGCTATAAAAATACGATTAATACAAAGTTTTCCGAAATAAAAATCCCCTTCGTTAGGGAAGGGGATTAAAGGGTAAAATCAAAGGTAGTTTAGGCATCTATGGAGCCTAGTACACGTTGCATGAAGGTGTTTAGAGCTTCTTTCTTCTCAACTCCGTCTTTCACCATCTTTTGCACCTCTAAGGCACCGTACATATTGCTGATGAGTTCGCCAATTACATCCAACTCTTCGTCTTTTAAGGAAGGAACTTCCGTCAGAGACTCTAGCGTTTCGAGGGTTTCAATAACGAAGTCTTCGTCGTTTTCCTCCATAAAAGAGGTGAGGTGCTTAATGATTGGCAACTTCATGAACCAACTCTTTTATAACATCAAATTTGTTCGTTTGCACCTGGTTTTTGAAAGCCCCGCCTTCAAAGGTGGCGAAAGTAGGCAAGTTGTTCACCGTGGCTAGCTTTCGCGACTCAGGAAATTTTTCTGCGTCTACAATCACAAAGATTGTGTCTTCGTTTTCAGACGCTAGTTTTTTAAACTTCGGCTTCATAATGCGGCAGTTTCCACACCAAGAAGTAGAGTATTGCACGACCACTTTCTCGTTATTGGCAACCAATTCAGAGAGATTGTCTGCTGTTAATTCTTGTATCATAGTTTCAACTTTTAAAAACGAATAGCATTGTCACGCTGAGCGCAGTCCAAGCGCAGTGCTCAGCGTGACGCGCTACTTCTAAATCCAAGTAAATCCTTAATTGGAGGCCAGATACTCTGCTACGCCTTTACGGTCGGCATTCATCGCGTCTTTGCCTTCTTCCCAGTTAGCAGGACACACTTCTCCATTCTTCTGAACGTGTGCATAGGCATCTACCAATCGGAGGTATTCGTTCACGTTTCTTCCAACAGGCATATGGTTGATGCCTTCGTGGAATACGATTCCCTCCTCGTCGATCAAATAGGTAGCTCGATAGGTTACATTATCACCTTCTACTTGAATGGTGTCTGTGGCCTCATCGTAACGCTCGTTAGTGATGTCTAAAATGCCTAGAACACTAGAAAGGTTACGGTTGCTGTCCGCTAAAATAGGGTAGGTCACCCCTTCAATACCACCGTTATCTTTAGAAGTGTTCAACCAGGCAAAGTGCACTTCTGGCGTATCACATGAAGCGCCCACTACAATTACGTTTCTCTTCTCGAATTCCTCTATAACTTCTTGGAAAGCGTGAAGTTCTGTTGGGCATACAAAAGTGAAGTCTTTTGGATACCAAAAGAGCAATACTTTCTTATTATTGTTAACGGCTTCCTCCAAAATGTTCATTTTGAAAGTGTCGCCCATTTCGTTCATTGCATCGACATGAATGTCTGGAAATTTTTTACCTACAAAGGCCATAAAATTGTTCTTTTTTAATTGTTGAATTCTGTTTTCAATTGCAAAATTAGGGATAGGGAATGCGATAGAAAATCTTCACAATTTGAATTTCCTATGGATCAATAAGGGAATGCAATACTGCCTGAAATAAAGGGGATTGCAGCGAAATTTTCACAAAAAATGAAAGCGACTACACTGTTGCAGTCTTTGTAACCAATTGTTTGATTTTGATTTGAAAGGCTGCGAAGAGTAAGGTCATGAATGGACTTAACCAATTGAAGATCGCATAGAAGAAATAGTCCGCCACAGGAACGCCCAAAACTCCGCTTTGATAAGCACCGCAGGTATTCCACGGAATCAATACAGAAGTAACCGTTCCAGAATCTTCCAGAGTTCTTGAAAGATTCTCAGGGGCCAAACCACGGTCTGCGTAGGCTTTGCTGAACATTTTCCCAGGAACTACCAATGCCAAGTACTGATCTGAAGCCGTAACGTTTAAGGCCAAACAACTGGTGACTGTGCTGGCAAATAAGCCAAAGGTAGTTTTCGCCATACTGAGCAAGGCTGCACTAATTCTTGATAAAGCGCCAATGGCGTCCATCACACCGCCAAAAACCATGGCACAGACAATGAGCCAGATGGTTCCTAGCATACCGCTCATACCCCCAGCCGTGAAGAGATCGTTTAGTTCTGCACTAGACGTTTCTACTGCGGTATCTACAGTCATGGCTTGCATGACTCCTTTATAAGCACTTTCAAAAGTCAGCGTATCTGCTCCTGCTATTTTCGTAACAATCTCAGGTTGGGCTATAACGGCAGCGATGCCGCCAGCAAGTGTTCCCACAAGCAACGCCACCAAAGGAGGCGTTTTTTTGATGATCATAGCGATGACAATCACTGGAACAATGAATAACCACGGACTGATATTGAATGCACTTCCAATGGCTTCGAGTTTGTCTGAAACATCGGCCGTACCGGTTGTATCTAAATTGAAGCCAATGATAAGAAATACCAAAAGGGTGACTGAGATCGTAGGAACTGTGGTTAATGTCATATATCGTATGTGCGAAAAGAGTTCCCCTCCAGCCATGGCTGGGGCTAAATTGGTGGTGTCGCTTAAGGGCGACATTTTATCGCCAAAATACGCACCTGAAATAACTGCTCCGGCAGTCATCCCAAGTGAAATGCCCAGCGTTTCGCCAATGCCGATCAAGGCAATGCCAACCGTGGCTGAGGTAGTCCATGAACTTCCCGTGGCAATGGAAATCAAGGCGCAGATGATAATGCACGCGGCTAAAAAAATGGAGGGATTGAGAATTTGCAATCCGTAGTAGATCATGGAAGGAATGATTCCGCTAATCAACCATGTTCCTGCAAGTGATCCCACCAATAAAAGGATGAGTAAAGCGCCTGTAGTCGACTTTACATTTTCGGCCACTTCGGTCAACATCTGTTTGTAGGACACCTTGTTAAAAAAACCAACAACAGCTGCTACGGCAGCGCCAAGGAGTAAGATAAATTGATTACTTCCACTTAGCGCATCATCTCCAAAAACGAAGAACACATTGTAGAAGAGCATAATGACCAAGGCAACCACAGGAATCAAGGCCTCCCAGATATTCAGTTCTTTGTTTTCTACAATGTTTTGGTCTTGGGGTTCTTGGCTCTTGATGTCTTGACTTTCCATGAAAGGGTAGTGGTTTAGTACCCGTAATGTTACAACTTTGTACGTCGATTTGCAAATGATCTACCCCAGCACAGAAGCCCTCTGCTGGCTTAGGATGCCTGTTTCATGCATACAGGCTTTCATCAATTGATAGGTACGTTCAATGTCGTTGTCTAAACCAATGGAAAAACGAATGAGTCCATCCGACAAGCCCATTTCCTGTTGTTCTTCTTCAGAGATTTCCGAGGAGGTCGACGTGCCAGGTGCACAAAACAAGGTATGATAGAAGCCCAAACTCACGGCCAAATACCCTAAGTTTTTTGCTTGCATCAGCTCCATCAATTCATTGGCCTTATCCACACAACCTACATCGAGGGTGAGCATACCGCCAAAACCAAATTCTGAGTTCATTTGGCGTTTTAGATTGTGATGACCGCTATGACTTTTGAGGCCTGGATACACCACGCGCAGTCCGTCGTTTTCAAAACGTTGTGC
>CAWUKP010000209.1:0-5037 GCA_963922975.1 uncultured Spongiivirga sp.
AGCCAGCAGTAGACGATATTTTAGGTGTGGATGTCAAGTTCATTGACGCTTGCGTAGGAGCTAAAGCGGAAGAAGCTGTTGCTAATTTGAAGCCGGGAGAAGTTCTTTTACTGGAGAACTTACGCTTTCATGCTGAAGAGGAAAAAGGAGATCCCACCTTTGCCAAACAGCTTTCGAACTTGGGCGATATTTATGTAAACGATGCCTTCGGAACCGCTCATAGAGCACATGCATCCACAACGATAGTTGCTCAATTTTTTGGAGAAAATAAGTGTTTTGGACACTTATTAGCGAAGGAAATCGAGAGTATTCAAAAAGTGATGGAAACTGGTGAAAAACCTGTATTGGCCATCTTGGGAGGCGCCAAAGTATCTTCTAAAATCACCATCATTGAGAATATTCTTGATAAGATAGATCACCTCATCATTGGCGGAGGCATGACATACACCTTCATCAAGGCGCAAGGTGGTTTGGTCGGCGATTCGATTTGTGAAGATGACAAACGCACGCTAGCACTTGAAATTTTGGAGAAGGCACACAAGAAAAACGTGAAGGTGCATTTACCGGTTGATGTGAAAGCGGCCAACGCATTCAGTAATGATGCAGAAACCCAAGTAGTTGCTGTAGATCGTATACCAGACGGTTGGCAAGGCTTGGATGCTGGACCCCAATCTTTGGCCAATTTTAGAGAAGTGGTCTTGGCTTCTAAAACCATCCTTTGGAATGGTCCTTTGGGTGTGTTCGAGTTCGAAAATTTTGCCGACGGAACGATTGAACTTGGCAATTACATTGCAGAAGCCACCGAAAAAGGTACGTTTTCATTAGTTGGAGGAGGCGATTCTGTGGCAGCCGTTAAGCAATTCGGTTTTGAGGATAAAGTGAGCTATGTTTCCACTGGAGGCGGCGCCATGTTAGAAAGTTTGGAAGGAAAACTACTTCCTGGAATTGCGGCGATCCAAGAAAGTTAAAATTTACGGTTAAACCGTAACAAACTAAGCATAGAGTAAACTATTTTAGCCTTGCATTGTTGAGCAGAAATGCTCAATTAAATGGGGGATTTTTGATGAAAGCATTATGCTTTCTTTCTCAAAAACAATATTCTTGTTTTTAAAGCCTTTGCGAAAGCAAGGGCTTTTTTTATACCCGACGCCCTTTGACCCCAGTATTTAACGGAAGTTTAATTGACTTTTACAGTTAAAAGCCCGACTTTAGCCACTTTGGTTGGACCCTATTACTATGGCACAGAGACTTCACCCGCTTTTTTCGATTGCACTGATTTTAGGAATGAGTCTGGTTTGGGGACAAACAGAACCAGCAGATTCATTAAGCACGAATCAAGCTGTGGCTAAAGATTCATTGGCCAAAAATACCAAGGGCCTTGGAGACCAGAAACTGGAAGGAAGTATCGCCAAAGATTCTTCTTCAAGGGCTTTCCAAGATGTTCCACAATTGGCTGCCATAGACAGTCTTTGGCTGCGCGAAATCTATAATTCTTCTTTATTCGATTCCATCTACAGATCGGTAACCGAAGATCCAGCCAAGACCATTGATTATCCTGAATTGAGCACAGAAGTGCTAAAAGAACGTTTGCTTCTTTTAAATCAAAGAACACCTTTCAATGTAGAATACAATCCCAGTCTTGAAAGAGTTATCAAGCGATTTTTGAAAAATAGACCACAATCGCTTACGCGCCTAATGGAGTTGAGTCAATTCTATTTCCCAATGTTTGAGGAAAAACTAGATCAGTATGATATTCCATTGGAAATGAAATACTTAGCCATTGTAGAATCTGCGTTGAATCCAAGAGCACGTTCGCGGGTCGGCGCTACAGGTCTTTGGCAATTTATGTTTGCCACAGGGCGGCAGTTTGATTTAGAAGTGAGTAGCTATGTAGATGAACGTAGCGACCCGCAACAGGCAACAGAAGCGGCGTGCAAATACTTATCAAGTCTCTATCGCACCTTTGGCGATTGGGATTTGGCTTTGGCGGCGTACAATTCTGGGCCTGGAAATGTTTCCAAGGCTATAAGACGTTCTGGCGGTTATAAAAATTACTGGAACATCCGCCCTTATTTACCGCGTGAGACCGCGGGTTATGTCCCCTTGTTTTTAGCCACTATGTATGTTTTTGAATTCGCAGAGGAACACGGTTTCAAACCACGGCAATTCGAACGCCCATTTTTTGTTTCTGACACGATACATGTGAAAGAATTGGTCACGTTCGATCAAATCTCCGAAAAACTGTCTATGCCCGTGGAAGAATTAGAGTTTTACAATCCACAGTACAAGTTGAATATCATTCCTAAGATCGAAGGAAGAACGTTTCCGTTGCGATTACCCATCAACAAAATGGGCATTTTCGTAACCAATGAAGCGGATATCTATGCCCTAGCGAAGGCAGAAAATGCCCAACGAGAAAAACCATTACCACAGTTGTTCGCTATTGACTCCAAAATAAGATATCGGGTGCGTAGCGGCGATTATTTGGGCAAGATTGCCAATAAATACGGAGTCACCGTTAGTCAGATCAAGCGATGGAACGGCTTGCGAAGCAGTAACTTGCGAATTGGCCAGCGACTGACCATTTTTCCCAAAAAGATACCGAAGGGAAATTCAGGCGCATCCTCTAAAGGCGCTAGCAGTACACCAAAAGGGAAGGGAACGACCTATACGGTACGCAGTGGCGACTCGCTTTGGAGTATCGCCCAAAAGTATCCTGGAGTTTCCGTAGATCAGCTCAAAAAGTGGAACAATATCAAAGGAAATCAGCTCAAACCTGGTATGAAACTTGTGGTGAGCAAATAAACCTTTGAAAGAACCAAACGCATTGTCAAAATGAAGAAACAAATTTTCAGCATTCTAGTACTTGCAGCCATCATCTTCACGGCCTGTGACGAAAACTCAAGCTCATCAGAAACGAAAATCCCTTCGCAGAGCCGAATGAATCATTTGGTAGTGGTTACAGAAAATGAGGATTGGACGGGCCCTGTTGGAGATGCCATCCGCAACACGCTGGCGAGCCAGTTCTTGGGTGTTGTCAACGAAGAACCTGCTTTTTCATTGAATCAAGTACAACCACAAAACTTCAATGGCTTCGCTACAAAAAGTCGAAATATTGTAGTGGTGGATAAAGGTGCGGAATCTAAGTTCAATATCAAAAAGAACAGGTATGCGCAGCCGCAAACCATCTTTTATGTGGCAGGATCTGAGGAAGAAATTAGTGCACACTTGGCAGCAAATAAGGAGCGAATACACCAAATTATCAAGAACAACGAGTTGAGTGAGAAGATACGTCAGATTCAAAGCAGCACCTTGTCTAAGGATAAGAGTATGGAAACCAACTTGGGAATTCAAATGAGCATTCCCGCCATTTATAACACCGTGCGCAAGGAAGACGATTTTCTCTGGATTGAGAGACCTACGCCCAACGGTACGATGAACATACTCGCCTACGAATTACCTAAAGGAACGATCCCAAATGACTCTACGCAGGTAAATCGTCTTGTGGAGGTACGAGATAGCATAGGCCAAAGATATATTCCTGGAAAACTGGAAGGTTCCTACATGATTACAGAGAACATTTTCGCACCTTATGTAAAAGAAGATAGTATCGATAACAAATCGGTATTGGAAGCGCGAGGGCGTTGGGATTTGAAAAACGGATTTATGGCAGGTCCTTTTGTGAGCTACACGATTGACGACACTGCAAACAATCGGCAAGTAGTGATCGAAGGTTTCGTATTTGCTCCACAAAAAAATAAACGGGATCTGTTGTTCGAATTGGAGGCCATTTTGCGAACTGCGAAGATACAATAGCATAAAAAAAGCCGAGGATTTCCTCGGCTTTTACATTCTATGGATTATGGATTCTGAATTTACTCTTTGTTATCCTCTACTTTCTTCGGTTCGTCGTCGTCTTTCGAGGCATTTTTGAATTCTTTGATTCCACTTCCCAATCCGCGCATTAGTTCGGGTATCTTTCTTCCACCAAAAAGAAGCAATACAACGACCACGATCAAAATGATTTGCGGTGCTCCAATCATTCCTAAAAATGTTCCTACTAAACTCATGTGAATTCGCTTTAAAGCACAAAGGTAACAAGAAAAGCCAAAAGCGCGCGTTTAGGTAGTTAAAATTACGATACGTCAGAATTCAAGGCGACACGAATTAGCTATATTTGCCATCATGGCCAAGAAACAGAACAAAGGCAAACGTCTCAAGAAAAAATTACTGCATCAGTACCGCTTGGTGGTGCTTAATGAAGATACTTTTGAAGAGCGCTTTTCCTTCAAACTATCTCGGCTGAATGTCTTTGTAGTAGGCTCTATTTTTGCCATTTTTTTAGTGGTAGCCACGATACTATTGATTGCCTTCACACCTCTCAGAGAGTACATTCCGGGTTATTCTTCAACCTCTTTAAAGTTGAGAGCGATTGAACTAACGGAAAAAACCGACTCCCTAGAGCAGCAATTGATGTACAATCAGCAGCTATATGGAAGCATTCAGGATGCACTGCTCGGAAATGTCGAAAATCTTCCAGCCAACAATGATTCGATCATGAATGCCATACGCTTGGAACAATTAGAGCTGAGCATAGCGCCCAATCGGGAAGATTCTCTATTACGAGCCGAAGTAGCTGAAGAAGATAAATACAACCTCATTGCCTCTGCAGCGAGAAACACCAATTTTGTCTTGTTTCCTCCAGTCAGTGGAAGTATTTCTGACCGTTTTGATCCGGAAAGAGGTCATTATGCCGTGGATATTGCCGTAGCGGAGCAAGCGCCTGTAAAATCTGCGGCAGATGGGATGGTTATTTTTGCGGAGTGGACGGCTGAAACGGGGAATGTGATCATCGTAGAACACAGTTTCGGATTGATTTCAATCTACAAACACAACGCTTCCCTAACGAAGAAGCAGGGCGAAGTGGTGCAGGCAGGAGAAGTCATTGCGATCGCTGGTAATACAGGCGAATACACTACAGGTTATCACTTGCATTTTGAGCTTTGGAGTGACGGATATCCTGTAAATCCACTTAAC
>CAWUKP010000210.1:0-5024 GCA_963922975.1 uncultured Spongiivirga sp.
CTACCTCAATGTCCGTGATAAATTGTTGAAAAAGTAATTCGCTGGCTTCACCATCGTCCAGAAAAATAATCTGTTGCGGCTGGGGGGTGCTTTCCGGGTCAAAGAAGTCGGCAGTATTGAACAAAACCCGTAAACCTCTAGCAGTTCCGATCCAAAGTTGACCGCGATTGTCTATGGCCAACGCTCTGACGTCGCTAGAAGGGAGTCCGGCATCTTCCGAAATGTTTCTGAATTGATTTTCGGAACTATTGGCTTCGTTAAAACCGATTAATCCATTTACTTGACTTCCGAAGAAAACTGTATTGTTTCGATCGATGGCCATATCTCCGTACCCATCATTCTGCTGGGGCAAAGCATTGTCTGCATCAAATCCTACAAAACTACCATTGGGTCGTCGCACCACAAGATCAGAGGCTACTAAGGATTGAGAAACGGTGAACCAAAAGTTTCCGTCATTGTCGAAAGCGCCTTCGCCAATTCTGTAATCCATATTGTTGGGATTCCCTGGGTCGGTATCTTCAATTTCTGGTGTATTTTCTCCATTGAAAAGATTCACAGGTGTATTATCGACTAACTCTAATAACCCATCGTGAAACGAACTGATATACACATGGGTTGGATCTTCAGGATCTGCTGTTACTTTAGACAAAACCCTCGTATTTAGGGCTTCTTCAAAAGTAATGGTCTCCCAGGAACCTTCTTCCAAATAATTAATATCAAATGCATTGAGCCCCCCTAATCGAAACGGATTGTAAAAAATATCATAGGCGCCATAGACTACCCAGAGTCTTTCGGGCGACTGTTCCATTCCGAAGATAAAGTTTCTCTTTGGCCCCTGGGGTAAAATTGCTTCTGGCATGGAAGGATTTCCGAGTGATAGGCGAAGCATGCCATATTCGGTGGTTCCAGCATAAAGCTCGTTCTCCACCAAAAGGGCCGAATTGTATCTGACATTTTCAAAATCGGCAAAACTGTCTACTCTCAACACTTCATTAAAGGAAAGATCAAAAACGCTTACCGCTTGTTGCATCGCCACAGTCATGAACTCTTCATTGGCTTCTACATCAGTTACGGGAAAAGGTAGTTGAAGCACCAGACTTGACGAAGCACCGTCAAAGCGAAGCACATTTCTCGAACTGGCAATAAAGTAGACCGCTGATCCGAAGGCCTTTGCGGCTACCCAATTACTGGTCTGGAAACGCTCCCACTGATCGAAATCGATCAAATTGTCATTCATCACGGGTGCCCGATAAATCCCATCGTCTGTGGCAGCATAAATAAAATCTTGAAAAACAGTGGTTTGCCTAACTTTTACCTGTGCTCCGCCTTGTCCGATGAAATAAGTGTCGTCAAACTCCAAATCGTTCAAATTGTAGAGCGAAATACCAAAATCGGTAGAGATGTAGATGAAGTCGCCAAACTCCATGAAGTGATTAATGCGCTTCACTTCAGGTGAAATGGTCACCTTCTCCACAATATCGACTACTTGAATGATTTGCTCTGTATCTTCCAGATAGACTTGCATGGATCCATCCTCATGGCCCACCAGGAATCGATTGCCTTCCTGATCAAATAATGAAGTCGTAATGGTCTTACCAGAAAGCCCGTTGACGGTAGATACTTTATCAAGTTCTCCAAATTCGTTGTAAGTGAAAAAAGCATTCTCAGCACTAGCATAGATCGTACCGTTTCCTACCGCAATATCCTTGACATTATTATAAGAATAGTGGCCTGTCCATAGATTTTGGTCTTGAGCAGAAACTTGGAAAAACGCAAGTAAGACAATGGGCAACAACAATCTGATCATGCTACAAATGTAGGTTTTTATAACAAACGCTTCGTCTGAAGAAATCATATTTCTGGAGCACTTCTTTTACGAAAAAAGCCTCCGTATTGAGGAGGCTTTTATATAATCTAGAGCTTTCGCTTCATCCTTTACACCACTCCTTGCGCTAGCATCGCATCTGCTACTTTGACGAAACCGGCAATGTTGGCCCCTTTCACATAATTGATGAAATCGCCTTCCTCTCCATATTTCTTGGCAGCGTTGTGAATGCTATTCATGATGCCACGAAGTTTTTCGTCCACTTCTTCTCTCGTCCAGTTGTAGCGCAATGAATTCTGAGCCATCTCAAGACCAGAAACAGCAACTCCACCCGCGTTGGAAGCTTTTCCAGGAGCAAATAGGATTTTATGTTCCAAAAATATCTCGATCGCTTCTGGAGTACTGGGCATATTGGCACCCTCACTTACGCAAATACAACCATTATCGACTAGTTTTTTAGCCCCTTTGCCGTCTAATTCATTTTGTGTGGCACATGGTAGTGCGATGTCGCATGGTACTTCCCAGGGAGTTTTGCCCTCATGGTATTCAGCCTTGCTGTATTTGTTAAGGTATTCGTGAATTCTGGCACGTTTCTCGTTTTTCAGCATCATAACGTGTGCAAGTTTCTCTTCGTCGATACCGTCTTTGTCCAAAATATAGCCTGAGGAATCTGAAAGCGTTAAGACTTTAGCTCCTAATTGAATTGCTTTTTCCGCTGCATACTGGGCCACGTTTCCAGAACCTGAGATCACTACCTTCTTTCCTTTAAAGCTTTCGCCTTTAGTTTCCAGCATATTTTCGGCAAAGTAAACATTACCGTAGCCTGTAGCTTCTGGTCTGATCAAAGAGCCACCCCAGGACATGCCTTTTCCAGTAAGTACACCAGTAAATTCGTTTTTCAGTCTTTTGTATTGCCCAAACATATAACCAATCTCGCGGCCACCCACTCCGATATCGCCTGCAGGCACGTCCTTATTAGGACCTATATGGCGGAAGAGTTCGCTCATGAAGCTCTGACAAAAACGCATTACTTCGTGGTCGGATTTTCCTTTGGGATCAAAATCAGAACCTCCTTTTCCACCACCCATAGGTAGTGTAGTCAAACTATTTTTGAAGACCTGTTCAAAGGCCAAAAACTTTAGAATACTCAGGTTCACCGAAGGGTGAAATCTCAATCCTCCTTTGTAAGGCCCAATGGCCGAATTCATTTCAATGCGATATCCTCGATTTACTTGAATCTCGCCATTGTCATCTACCCAAGGAACACGGAACATGAGCACGCGCTCGGGTTCTGTCATTCGCAACAGAATGTTATTACCATGATACATATCGTGCTGAACGATGTATGGGATAACTGTTTCTGCAACCTCTTTAACAGCTTGCAAAAACTCAGGCTCGTTTTGATTCTTGCTCTCAACGAGTTTCATGAAGGCATTGATCTTTTTTTCCATGAATTGGCAGGTTTTTGAAGAATATTTAAATAATTGGAAGAATGATGCAACAAAGATACGTTTTCCCAAAAACAAACCGTCTATAATTTTCAATTTGACAATGAAACGAACTAAAGACTATAAAAAGCTCCTTCGCAATCAATTGATCATCGTAAACCACAGTTTTTGAGGGGTTAACTACATTTAGTTTTGAACTGTGAGGTCTTTTTTTATATTTGTCTCCAACGAACCCCAAATTCGTTAACCTACTTATGGCAATTACATTTAAGAAAATACTTTGCGGTATTTGGCTAGGGCTTCTTTGCGCTATTAGCCACGCGCAGTTAGGTTTCTCCCACGAGCTAGGTGTGATTGCAGGGCCTGTTCCCATCCAATCGGACTACGGTCTTCGCTACGATTTTGAAACCAATAAAGGGAATCTCGGCTTCGGTGTGGCGCTTATCCATTACTTGAACTTTTCGTATCAAAGTGAATGTGACTGTTACACGACCTACACCTATTTCAACGATCATTTTAAGATTCGCAACGAACTATCCTATGTAACTGCTGAGTTAAACCATTTCGGTGAAATCTCTGAGCGCAACAACCCTGGGGGGCGCTTTCTTCGGGAGGAAATGTCGGGAAGTACTACTATTTACGGCTTCGGAACGCAATTGGAATTTTTCCCAAGAAGTGTTCGTGATTTCGAAAATGGTGGATTTTTCTTTTCACCTTATGGCAGTATTGGCGCGAAGTTTAGCTACTTTACTCCTGAAGTAAATGTGGACTACACCAACTTGCAAGCGCAAGCCCCCAATACGTATTTGTTGGATAAGTACGGTCCGCAGAGCCTCTCTAACGAAGCAGATACGGTGCTTTCTGTAACTGCCAGTGCGGGTGTACGTTTTAAGATGTCTGCGGTTTCTGATCTACTCGTTGAGGCCAAATGGGAGTATTTCTTATCGAACTGGGTCGATGGCGTGAATCCTGACGAAACCTTATACCCAGAGAACAAAGCCAATGATTGGCTCTTCTTTTTAGGGGTGGGATATGTCTATTATCTTGATTTTCAATAGGCAGTTCACATCAAAATTACTTCTCTTCACAACATTTGAGGTCATTATGTTCGTCGAACAAATTTGCCTTTCGTCGAGCTAAAAATGCATTCAGCGTAAATTCCAACGGTTAAGCGAATTATTTATAAGTCCATTTTAAGGCGTCATAACTTGCGCGTAGATTTTAAGAGTCCCAAACCTAAAAGATCTACACATACAGTTACGCTATGGATAAAAACTACGCTCTTGCCCTATGGGCAGTTTGCTTCATCAGCTTTATACCTAATTTATTTGCACAGACGAGCTTCACTGAAAGTGCTGCTGCCTACAATTTAGACATTGCAGGAGCCAAGGACGGTGGTCATGGCTGGGGTGATATTGATCGAGATGGAGATTTTGATCTGTTGATCAATACCGACTCGCGAGGTTACCTGCTTCGCAATGACGGTGGAACATTTACAGACGTAACCCTAACCCTAGCTCCTGAATTGGCAGATAACGTACGACTTGAGCGTGCGGCTTTGTTGGCAGATTTCAACAATGATGGCTATCCTGATATGTTTCGGAACACCTCTAGGAGATTGCGTATCTACTTACAGGACCCCGTAACAGGTCGCTTTGGAGATGGGCTAGGTGGAACGACATTTAATCAAGAGTATTACTCCGATGCCTCCTATCAATCTACCACATTTAATGACGGTTTTAACTCTGAGG
>CAWUKP010000211.1:0-5004 GCA_963922975.1 uncultured Spongiivirga sp.
AGAAGGCAAGCCCTCCTTCTGGGTAATCAAAATGGTTTTTGGTGGCTGTAATTGACCACTGGTCACTGCACTCAAGCGCTGAGAGGCGCGATAGACCCAAATACCTGCACCATCAGTGGCTGTCCAAAGATCTCCTTCCGCATCGCTGGTAATGTCTTTGATTTTTATGTCTTGCAAACGGGGATCTTTAGGAATATGTTGAATTCCCCTTGGATCGATCTTGGTAAGCCCTTCTGCTGCGCTCGAAATCCAAACGGTCTGATTTACGGCATGCACAGCATAGGTTAAATCGCCTTTCAAACCTGTGCTTTTATCATAATGTTGGAAAGCCACCTCTTCATAACGATAGAGTCCGCCAGTAGTAGCGAGCCATATGGTTCCCTGGCGATCCATGAATGTTTGCCGAACGTGGTTCGTCACTAAGCCATTCGAAGTATTTATGCGCCTCAGTAGTGCATAATTCTTCGCATTTCTCACTACTACTCCTTCATTTTCAGTACAAAACCATAGTTCGTTTTCGTTCTGGAGTTGTAGACTATTGATTTGAAGTGGTTCGCGAAGTAAGAGTGGTTGGTCGCTGTGCTGTTGATACACATAGGTGCCATTATTGCGTGAAGCAGCTACAATGGTTTCGTTAAAATAGATTAAGTCGACGAAATGGCCTTCGTTTATTCTTTCTGGAATGGCTTCTAGAAGTTGCGGTGAGTTGATGCGAAATAGTCCCATACTGGCGGCCAGCCACACATGATCTTTGGTAAAGAGGATATCATTAATTTCAATCTGACTGATGCTTGGATGTAAATCCACAAGTTTCGGACTTCCGCCAGACATGGCGTACACCCCTTTCTCAGTAAGGAAATAGCTCTTGCCTTCATGAAAGATTACTTTATGTACAGATGGAAGGTTCCAATGATAGTTTGCATCGCCCACTTTTAGACTCAGTCCATTGCGCCTTCCTATGTAGATAGAATCTCCATTGCTCGACACGGCCTGGGCAAATTTATACCGGACCTCATTTTCCTGAACTAGCGGTTGAAACGTTTGTCCATCAAAACGTACGGCACCACCGCCATAGGTGGCGAGCCATAAATAGCCCAACGAATCTTGAGTAACTTGTTGAATGTTGGATACGGGCAAGCCTGCCGCAGCACTGTAGCTTTTGAGTTGCGTTGCCTGAGGAAAGGTCCAAAAACTCAGAAGCAAACATAAACAGGACAAATATCGTTGGTTCTTACACAAGGGAATAGGTTTTCTTGACTAGCCTATTGCAACAAATATACCCAAACTAGTATTGTTGATACAATGCTGTGTTGGCAATGTCGGGTATGGCAAAAGACGCTGGTTCTTCCGCATTCATAATCGGTTCTAAAACGCAAAGTGCGGTGGTCTTCCCTTGTATGATCAAATTACGTCCTTGTTTCTGAGCCTTCCATCGGAAGCTTTCCACAGGAATCCCTAGTTTAAAAAGTGCTTGACTTGCCACTTCATCCTCCAAAATGAAATCAATAATCGCGTCTGGAGAGCTGAGCTTAGGAATCACTTCATCTTCGGGGAATTCAAAGGTCCAGGAAACAGGAATATTGAATTTGTAGCTATACGGTTCTCCCAAACGCGTTTCTTTTCGAGTGGAAATAGCTGTCAACCAATCGATCTGGGTGTCTTGATAATTCTGCCGGAACACGCCGCTTAAGTGCAAAGGTCCTTTAGAGTGTGCTGTTGGATAAAAAGCGTAATAGGGTCTGGCCAAAAAATGTTCTGCATAGGTGCCTTTGAAGACATTGAAATACGGAGAAGCATACACCTGTGCATGCTTATCATTGTGGATGAAATAGGTTTTTAACTTTCTCAACAGGGCTTGGTTGCTGCCCAAACCACAGCCGTGAAAAATGATTTGTGTATTTTCAGTAATGCCTCTAATTTCTGTAGAAAAATTTACTTTCTCCAATGAAACGCTCGTAATGCGTTTTCCTTGTGGGGTCGTCTTTAGTGACATCCCTCGCCATGGATTGCTGTGACTCACAATATGAATCTGATGGTAGTTTTGATAACCGTGATGCCGATCCAGCCAGGTAAGAATTTCTTCCAGAGAATAAAGTCCTTCGACAAGACGATTTCCTTTGCCCTGAAAGTATGCACGCGCATTGTGATAGTAGCGGTTCTCACCTTCGTCAAATCCAGCAATAAAAACAACACTCTGTGTGTTGGATTTGGGCGTTTTTTCTACAGCAGAAACCTGCTGATGTGTTGCCGTTTGACAACTGATCAGCAGGAATCCAACAAACCAACTTAAACCTCGCATGTTAGTCTTGTGTAGTTTCTGTAACCTCCGCGGTCACTGTTTCGCTGTTTTCAGCCTCGGGCTGCACCAGATTAAATATCACCAAACGTTCGGTTTTCTTATTTCTCCAATCTGTGAGTACCACTTTTAGGTGAATTTTACTCGCTGTAGTTGCTGACGATTGTGCATCTGTTAAGAATCGCTCCCAGACTTTTGTTGCATAAGGATACGGCTTAAACGCTGTATTGCGCTTGGCAACAGGTAGTTGCATCCATCCGCCATATGCCTCTTCTGGGTGGGCAATTCCATCGTCAACCTTTTGAGCGAACCCTTCATTCTCTAATTTTTGATACAAGGCGACTTTCTTATACATCCCTTGCTTTACTTGTATGGGCTTATCACTATAGCTTGCTGCTAGATCTAGATTCATTGTTACTGTATCCAGATGGGTTTCAAATTGAATTTCAGGGTCTTCGATCTTCAGTCCATCTAACACCAGTGCGACATCTACAAAATTCACTTTGACCGGATGGGGTTTATTGATGTCTTCTAAAAAGCCACTGAATACGAAACCTAGATTCTCCTCGATGGTTTCTCGGGTTTTCACGAGAACCCATTCGCCTTCGAGTTTTTGTCCGTCGTTCCAGACTTGAAAATGATCGCCAGTACGCATCACAATATCTACGGCAGTTCCTAACGGAAGTTTTCCAATACGTCTTGCTTCCATGCTAGGCTCTTCTCTAACGATCAGTCCGCTATCGGCAGTGGTGTAAAAAACAGGCGCTTCTTGGGCAATGCTAAGGGTGCTTGTGAGAGCCAAAAAGGCTACAAAAAGTTGCTTGAGTGTTTTCATAATTGATGAATTTTAAGGGGTTTGACTTCGATTTATTTAAATGTTGCGGTGATTCCTTCAGAGGGCGACTGATCGTCAATAAAGCTGAAGCTCTGTTGTATTACTATGGTCTCCACCGCAAAGTTTTGATCCAATTTGAAATTAGCTTTGACCACTTGACCCACTCTGCCAAATTGTTGTGTCGGAAAAATGTAGTCGTTGTATTCTATGGGGCCTTCGTAGAATGCTGTGTGTACAGGGGGCAAGGCAGTCCAGAAGCCATTGTCTTTCACCAAAAAATAGTGCTTCTCTATGTAACTGGAACAGGCGATATATTCCACTTCTACTTTGATAATCTCCTTGACTCCTGCAAGCTTAGGATTTTTCAAAACGGTCACAGTCGCTTGTTCGAAACTCTCCAAGTATATCTCAAAGGGCACTAACTTCTGTGAAGGGTCTTGAAAAGCGGTCAAATACATGGTTCCTTCTTCTGGCATTTCTTTGTCATACGCAGTTTCCATGACCAAGCGGTAGTCTTGGGTATCTTCAAATTGTTGAGCGACTAGCACTTGAGAAAAGACAAGTGCGATGAGGGCGAATAGTGTGTTGAGTGTTTTCATGATATAAGGTTTTGTTTGTTTCTTTATTCGAAAGTAGCACGACTTTACAGCGTTTAGAGGGGTGTTCTAGCATTCGTAGCGAATGGTCTAGTATTCGTTTACGCCAGGGCTCATGTGGGTTTGAAAACTCGCTCCTCTAGTAAAAAACCTGCCTAGTCGTAGTATGACTCAGCAGGTTTCGCCCCCCTGGAAAAGAAACTCAGATCATTGACGCAATACCAACGAAGCTGATTGATGCAACGGATAGTCTGTTACTTTTTGCTGTTGAAATTCTCTGAGCAAGATCTCAGAAGCCACCCATTGTCCTTCTTCAAAAACGGCCACCTGAATGACTCGACCTTGTTCATCAAACTCTAGCTTTAGCTGCTGATAAGTTGCGATATACTTCTTGATTAGTTTGGAATATTTTACTTGAAACCACATTTTTAACCTCCTTTCTGCTGATAATGCCAAGTCTGGCGTGTTAATGCTCAATTTGAATCGTTTTTGAACCGAACTTCTTCCATTCACCGAAGCTTCTGCGCCCACAGCTAGATTGCTCACGTTAGCTGGCATCGGCAAGGGTTGTTTGACTACATTGCGCTTGCCAGAAGCGTTGACGACTTCCTCATCAACCGCTACGAAAGAAGTGTATTGTGTTGCCAAATTGTACTGTAATCCTAGTGCCGTAATCGGTTTTCGAATGTCTTCATAGAAGAATTGCTGCGCGAAGGATAGTTCCTCGATTCGCTGGCGCGCCCACAAATAGCGCAGCGCTTGGTTTTCTTTGCTGAGCATTCCTTCGTGAACTGGGAAAACTTCGCGAAACGATCGCTTGCCTTGTTTTCCTGTGATGATGATCTTTCCATTGGCATCCCCTTTGTATTTCCCGAAGATCAAAATAGGTCGTGCGGCAAACACATCTGGAATCGACCGAGGGGTTGTTGCATAGGTCTCAAAACCCTGCGTTTTCATCTTGATTTGTGTGAGTAAAGGGGTGTGAATATAGGTTTTGAACTCCTTCGCGACTTGCAAGGCCTCTTTTTTGGAGGTGGCAATGAAAGCTTCAGATTGCGAGGCCTTCGCCACACCTTCAATCAAAAAGCGATTCACGCTAGACCCTATTCCGAAGGAAAATACATTGGCAATATCGAGTCTATTTTGAATGAGCTCAAACACCTCTTTTTCTACTGAAATATAACCGTCGGTTATCACGACCATGGATCGCGCACTATTCGGATCAATTCTTGGCATCTCATAGGCACGATGCAGCGCATTCAATAATTGTGTGCCTC
>CAWUKP010000212.1:0-4919 GCA_963922975.1 uncultured Spongiivirga sp.
CTTCTGGTGGTTTCACAACCTTGAACACAAACATTGGTGAGTTGGAGAATAGAGGTTTCGAATTGGCTATTTCTTACGACTTGATTAGAAATGAGAATACAACAGTAAACCTGTTTGCAAATACTGCTTTTGTTGAAAACGAGATTAAGAAAATTGATGGCGAGCAAGAAAAAGTGATCGGTGGTCTGACTACTACACTTGAAGTTGGTGCTCCTTTCGGTGCTTTCTTCCAGCAAATTTGGGCAGGGGTTAATCCAGCAAACGGTGAGCCATTGTACTTTGACGCACAAGGTAACTTGACCAACGTACAAAACACCAACGACCGTGTGTTGCAACGTGATAAAACACGTGACCCACGTCTAAACGGTGGTTTCGGATTGAACGTTAGCCACAAAAACTGGGCACTTACTTCGCTATTCAGTTATCAGTACGACGTATGGAGAGTGAACTCTGCATTAGGTGTTATTGAAGATGGTGGTTTGGTAGGATTTGCAAATCAGTCTACGAACGTATTGCGTTCATGGCAGCAGCCTGGCGATATCACTGATATGCCAAGAGCTGGTATCTCTCAGCGTTCAGGAGCGGTTTCACGTTACCTGCGTGATGCTTCTTTCCTACGTTTGAGAAACGTGCAGTTGGGGTATACTTTTGACGAAGACCAATTAGGTAGTGCATTTAAGAGTATCCGAGTATATCTGCTAGCACAGAACTTGTTTACCGCTACTAAGTGGGAAGGATTTGACCCAGAGTCAAACTTGTCATCTTCCTTCTTCGAGTTCCCAGTGCCAAGAATCTACACTGTTGGATTTGATATTAATTTCTAAAAGCATACATGATGAAAAAAATAAGTTTAATTCTTTCACTCGGAGCGCTACTTGCATTCACAGCTTGTGACAATGCAAGAGACATCGACCCTGTGGACCGTCTTGACGAGGAACTAGCGTTCCAATCCGTTTCGGATTTGTTGCAAGGTGTTGACGGGATGTTGGACGAGTATGATCCTGAAGATGTAATTACATTCTCTTCAAGATTTTCAGACGATTGTAGAATTGGAGTTGATAACGGTGGTCAAGCAGTACTCGATATCAACCTTCAGCTAGACCCAGGTCGTGGAATTGTAGCAAACATCTGGAATGGACGCTACAGAACGATCGGACGTGCCAATTTGATCATCGCTGCTGCAGAGAACATCGTTCCAGCGGCCAATGAAGTCGACGATTATAACTTCGCGCTAGGTCAGTGTTACGTGATCAGAGCATTATCTCACCTTGATTTGATGGCGCTTTTTGCTCCTGATTTTCAAGCCGGATCGCTTGCTGTTCCTTATGTAACTGTAGTAGATGCTGCTGGTGAGCCTGCAAGAAACACCGTAGCTGAAGTAGTACAGTTCATCAATGATGACCTTGCAGCTGCTGGTCCTCTTGTAGCTGGAAATACAGATATTACACGTGTTACTTCTGATGTGATTACTGCAATCAGATCGAGAATGGCTTTGTATACTGGCGATTTGGCAGGTGCGAATACCTTCTCTACGCAATTGATTAATGCATATCCTTTGGCAGATCAGCTGCAGTATTTCGATATGTTCAGAGATTCTGACCCAACAGGACCTGCCGACGACGTGGAGGTGATCTGGAGATTTAGAAGAGTACAAACGGACTTCTTCCCTGGAGGTATGTTCAGCTTTGGTGCTCGTGGACCATTCTTGGAAGTTTCTCAGGAATTATTCAATACGCTTGATGCTGATGATATTCGTCAGATCATCGTAGTAGATCAGGAATCAGCTTCTGATTTCCCAGATGAGCTACGCGTAGGGAAATACTTTGGAGTTCCTGGTTTCCCTCTATTGAATGATATCAAGGCGTTCAGAGTTTCTGAGCAGTACTTGATCAGAGCTGAGGTGCAAGCGCGTAACAGCGACTTACCTGGTGCTGCTGCTACCATTAAGCAGATCAGAGATGCTCGTTATGGGTCTGCCCAACCATTACCTTCTTATGCAAATCTACAAGAGGCTATTGAAGATATCTTGTTGGAGCGCAGAAAAGAGTTGGCTTACGAAGGACACAGATATATCGACTTGAGAAGAACTACCGATATTACTGGTGAGTTTATTACTAGAGAAGAGGCCTTGGGTGATTGTGGAGGTGTTACCCCATGTAGCGTTCCACCAAGTGACCCAAGAACCACTGTGCCAATCCCAGTAGCTGAGATTGCTGGTAACTCGAATATGGTTCAGAATCCTGGTTACTAAAATAAAACGACTATGAGAACAAACATTTTTAAATATCTATTCCTTGCGTTGGCTACTAGCTTCTTGGTAGTAAGCTGTGATGAGGAAGACAACAGAGTGATCTTTGATGTAGACAATGGTGAAACCATTGGTGCATTCAACGCGAACAGTACTGCATATCCTGTGCCAGATACTGGTGACATTACTGCTGATGTAGTAGTAGGGGTGACCACACGTTCAAGCACAGACAGAACTGTGAATGTTTCTGTAGATCCAAGTTCTACAGCAACACCTGACATGTATACAATTCCTTCTTCGCTGACCATTCCAGCTGGAGAGTTTACAGTAACTATTCCTGTTCAAGGTGTCTTTGACAACCTTCCTGAGGTAGGTGATGTGAACTTGGTATTGAATTTGGAGTCTGTTGAAGGTGGTGAAACTGGTTTCGGCCGTTTGCAGCACACAGTGAACATGTTCCGTTTCTGCCCATTCGAAAATGGAGCAACCTTCTTGGGTGATTACATGATCGAAACCGTAACTACAGGAATCTTTGGAGTAGATACGTTCGTAAACGGTGTAGTTACACTAACAGAAGGCGACACGATTGCTGATAGAAATTTCGTTACTTCATTATACCCTGCATTCGGTGGTTTTGGTCCTTTCGGATTTAAAATTAGCTTGATCTGTGGAGATGTTGTAGTGCCTGACGTATTGAGCACCGGTGTTGGTTGTGGAGGATGTTCTATCCTTGTAACACCACCAGACATGGTTGCCACGTTTGACCTTGCAGATGATTCATCATTTGAAGTGAACTACACGGATGATCGTGATACGTGTTGTAATGGTCCTTTCCAAATTACAATCCGCTTTACGAAGATTTAAGTAAGGATTTCATATTATTTTGAAAAACCCTCGGTTTCGACCGAGGGTTTTTTATTACCACCACTTTAACGCTTGGAATTATTGCAAATGCTATATTTGCTTCCATGATTGATTCCAACAGGATTAAACTACCTTGCCTAGTTCTCTTTTTGCTCCTTGGTGTGATGGCCTTTGGGCAGGTTAGGGAGAATACACGCGATATCGCCACGCGAAAAGATTTTGGTCAGCAAAGCGAAGCGCAGTCTGATTCTGTGAGTACGGATGAGCAATTGCCCACCAATTTGTACAAAATCATCACACACGAACGAGATACGCTTCAATTTGATACCGTTCAAAGCATCTACAAAGACCGAAAATTCAATTACCTCAGACGTGACAACTTCGGATTGCTGCGTTTCAATAATATTGGGCAGACCTACAATACCTTAGCGTATTCGTTCAAGGAGGTGGAGCAATATCCAGAAATGGGCATGCGATCCAAACATTTTAACTATTTCGAGGCGGAAGACATGAACTATTACTATGTTCCGACACCGACTACGGAATTGATGTATAAGACTGCTTTTGAACAAGGGCAGTTGTTAGATGCTTTAATCACAGTCAACACATCGCCACAGCTCAATCTTTCTATTGCCTTCAAAGGGCTGCGTTCATTAGGTAAATACCAGAATATTCTCACCAGTACAGGAAATTTCAGAGCCACGGCTTCCTATCAAGGAAAAAAAGGGCGCTATCAATTACGGGCACACATCGCGGCCCAAGACATTTTGAATAATGAAAATGGTGGGTTAAACTCCACGGGCGTTGCCAACTTTAGAGAGGGTACTGAAGAATTCCTTGATCGCTCTACTTTTAATCCGCGATTTCAAGATGCCAGTAATTTTTTGGTCGGGAAACGTTACTATTTAGATCAACACTACACTTTGGCGCGCAAAAAAGACTCATTGCGCAATACCTCTTTACGCCTAGATCATACACTGAACTACGAAACGAAATTCTACGAGTTTGAGCAAACGTCAGCCAACAGCTTTTTTGGGGAAAGTTTTATCAGTAGTCAGTTGAAGGATCGTGCGCAGCTGAGAGCTATGTTCAATGAAGTGGGGGTAACGTATCAAAGTAAAACCTTCGGAACCTTGCGAGGCTTCGCCAACAACTATACCTATAACTATTTCTTCAACAGCGTATTGTTTCAAGAAGGTGGAGGCTTCATCCCAAATCAATTTGACGGCTCAGATATTGCCATCGGAGGAAGTTGGCAACATCGTATAGCTGGTTTCGATCTGGATGCGAAACTATCCAGTACCCTCACAGGCGATGTGGGAGGAAATTATTTCCAAGCCGCTGCCGGATATGCCATCAATGACGACGCCTACGCGCGTGCCACAATTTCCACGAGTACGCGTGCACTCAACTTTAATATGATACTGTACCAAAGTGATTATCAAAACTACAATTGGTACAATCCTGATTTTAAGAAGCAAAAGACACAGCATCTCGGTTTCGAATTGCGATCTAAAAGGTGGTTGAATGCATCCGTGGAGTACAGTATTCTGGATGATCATACCTATTTCGCACTGCAACCTGGGGCTAATCAAGATACGCTGCTAGTGGCGCCTACCCAATTTGGAGGCAGTATCAATCACTTGAGTGTGAAATTACAACGTGAATTCAAGTTTGGACGTTGGGCGCTAGACAATACGATGCAGTACCAAGAAGTTTCTCAATCAGAGGACATTTTGAACGTTCCGCAATTCATTACCCGAAATACAGTGTATTATACCAATCGGCTGTTCAAACGGGCCTTGTT
>CAWUKP010000213.1:0-4907 GCA_963922975.1 uncultured Spongiivirga sp.
TAACTCCGGCGATGATCTGCGTTTGAATTTCTTGGGCTATTTCGGTTTCGATTTCAGGGGTATCTACCGCGTCTGTGATATCTTGGTTTTGTTGAACAAGGTCTTTATAATCCAAAATGCCTTGCGTAATGGCTTTTGCCATGGCTTGCTGTCCATTTTTAGAATTCAAATAGGCCCCTTCCTTCTTATTAGTAATAAAACCTGTTTCCACAAGTACACTGGGCATAACGGTCTGGTGCAAGACGATGAAAGCCGCCTGCTTCACGCCTCGGTTTCTTCGCTTGAGGCTGTTGCTGAATTTATCTTGAATGATATCTGCCAACTGTATACTCTGGTCTAAGTAATCTTCCTGTGTCAACAAGAGGCTTATGTATGACTCAGGATCATTCGGATCGAAACCAGCATACTTTTCTTCGTAATTATCCTCTAGCAGAATTACCGAGTTCTCTGCTTTTGCGACTTCAAAATTTTTCTTGTTGGCATGTAAACCCAAGACCCAGGTTTCTGCACCGTATGCCTGCGAATTGTGCGCATTGCAGTGCACCGAAACAAAGAGATCCGCTTCGGCCTTATTGGCAATTTTACCCCGCTCAACCAAATCAATAAAAACGTCTGTTTTACGGGTGTACACGACATTGATATCGCTGTGTTTTTCTAGTCGCTTGCCAATAGCCAAAACGATTTTGAGTGCGATGTCTTTTTCCTTGTAGTGTCGGGTATTTTTTCCTGGGTCATTACCTCCATGTCCAGCGTCGAGTACCACCGTAAACTTTTTGGCGCGTTTCGATGTTGGAGGCGCGTCCATCGCCCAGCTTTGAAAGCCTAGTAAAGCAATACCTAAAAAAATCACAAAGTTCTTCCCCATGTACGAATAACGCTTTATTGTTGTTATTATTTAGAACAAGCCTACAAGGGTGCGCAGGCCGAAAAATATACGTATGTTTGACACTCCAAAAACTAAGCCATACTTGTCACAAAAATAGGACTTAGACCTTTGCAAATCAATTTACGGCATATCACCCTTCTTTTTTGTACGCTCTTACACGGCTTTTTCGCGGTGGCACAAGAAGGCAGAGCCCAAGAGGTTGAGCAGCCTGAACGGCCTCAAGATACGATTCAAAGGAATATCAACACAGTTATTGAGCAGCAATTGCCTACCATAGATACTGTGGATGTAGATAGTGTGATTAATGATTCGGTGAAGAAAAAACAACCGATTCTTTTAGATCAAGTGCGTTACAAAGCCAAAGATTATGTAAAAATCAGTCGTAAAGACAAAAAACTCTACTTGTACAACCAGGCTGAATTGTACTATCAGGACACCGAACTGAAGGCTGGAATTATTATTCTTGACTACGAAACTAATGAAGTGTATGCCGGTCGACTCAAGGATTCTTTAGGAAACTTTATCCAGCACCCCTATTTTAAGCAGGGTGCCGATGTAGTCGAACCTGATTCGATTCGCTTTAACTACAATACTGAGCGCGCTATCATTTGGAATAGTAAAACCGAACAAAACGACTTTCGGGTTTTTGGGGAATTGACCAAAAAGGAGAACGATTCTGTGATTTATATCAGAAACGCTAAGTTCACCACTTCAAAACGCGAGACAGACCCAGAGTACTACTTTTTGGCAAGACGTATCAAGCTAGTGCCCAAACGAAAGATCATTGCTGGTTTCACCAATATGTACATTGCAGATGTACCGACACCCATTGCGTTGCCTTTTGCCTATTTCCCTTTAAATAATGAGCGTGCTATCTCTGGATTTATCGTTCCTACCTTTGGCGAGAATGCACAACGGGGGTATTTTTTCCAAAACGGTGGGTATTATTTTGCCTTGAGTGATTATGTAGATCTCTCTGTTTTGGGTGATTATTACACCAACGGGAGTTGGGGGCTACGGCTGGAAAGCACCTATGCCTGGCGCTATAAGTTTAGAGGAAATTTGAGCTTTCGCTTTGAGAACTTATTAAACGGGGAACGCGGATTTTCAAATTTTACCGAAAATCGCAATTACAACATTCAATGGTCGCATAGCCAAGATGCCAAAGCCAATCCGAGTTCTCGTTTTGCGGCTTCGGTGAATTTAGGAAGCAGTCAGTTCTTCAGGCAATCGATCAATCAGTTGAACACGCCAAATTTCCTGAACAATACCTTAGCTTCTTCGATTTCGTATTCAAAGACCTTTACGGGCTATCCTTCTGTGAATTTTTCCTTGACGGCCACACATTCACAAAACACCAATACCGAGTTGATCAATATGACGCTCCCAACGATGCAAGCCAGTGTAGAGCGTATTTTTCCTTTTGCCAAACGCGATGGCATTAAAAAGGGAATCATTCAAAATATCAACTTCCAGTACAACGTACGCGGCGAAAATCGGATACAGACAAACGACGAAGATTTTTTCACTAGTAGAATGTTCTCCGAACAAGCGAAGGTAGGAATCCAACACAGCATCCCGGTCAATACCAACTTCAAGGTAGCCAAGTATCTCAGCGTAAGTATGGGCGGTAATTATCAGGAAAACTGGGCGTTAAACACCATACGTCGGAACGATTTTGCGGATGTACTAGCCGGCGCTCAGACCATTGATACCATTAATGGCTTCGCCACCTTCCGTACTTACAATTTCAGCGCAAGTATGGGAACAACGCTCTACGGAAAGTGGGACCTCGACAAGCAAAAGAAAGGTAAAAAAATACAGGCGATTCGGCATGTGATGCGGCCTTCGATTTCGTACAATATCAACCCGGCCTTCGACCAATACTATGAAGGCTATGTTATTGATGAGGAAGGAAACATTGAAGAATACAGTCCGTTTGAACAATTCATCTTTGGCCGACCTAATCAAACTTTCGGAAGCTCCATTGGTCTCTCCATCAACAACAACCTAGAAGCCAAGGTGAGAGATCGGGATAGTACGGCCACAGAGCCCAAGAAAATAACGCTACTCAGCAACCTCAACCTTGCTACCAATTACAATTTAGCCGCAGATTCGTTGGCGTTGAGTCCTATTCGACTCACAGGCGGAACACAGATTCTTGACAACAAAATGAGCATCAACTTTGGCGCTACCTTAGACGCCTATGCTTTAGATAACAACAACGTACGCATCAACACCTTCAACATTAACAATGGAGGTAGCTTATTCAGGCTCACCAGTGCCAATTTGAATATTGGATATTCCTTCTCCAGTAAACAGGGTAAAGCCAAAAAAGACGACGACGTGAAAGACACCTCTAGAGATGGTGGTCGAACTGATGCGCTGTTTGGGGAGGTAGAAGATTTTACGGATAACCGCTTTTTTGAAGAGGACGACGATGAGGAGGGCAAGAAAAAGAAAACCAAACTGTACAACTCTAAAATACCCTGGGACATCCGTTTTGCCTATGCCATGACCTATTCCAATGCGCGAAGGCAGAACGAGATTAGCAACAATTCACTGATGTTCTCGGGGAACGTGCAACTGACTCCCAAATGGAAGGTGCAGGTGAGTTCGGGCTACGATTTTAAAGGGAAGGGCTTCACCTTCACACGTTTAAACTTTGAACGTGATCTTGAAAGTTGGCGTATGAATTTTAGCTGGGTGCCTTTTAGCGACCGAAGTTCTTGGTATTTCTTTATCGGTATCAAATCGTCTGTGTTGCGCGATCTGAAATACGATCAGCGTAGAGAACCGGATCGTAGGTTGTAAGCATCGACTACCTCATTACTTATCGCTATCTTTACTTCGCTCTGTTCATAACAGAAGTCCAGTTCAACCACTAACTTTTCACCATGAAGAAAATCATCAAAACTGAAAACGCCCCTGCGCCCATAGGCCCATACAATCAGGCCGTATTCATTAAAGACACACTGTACATATCTGGCCAAGTGGCTATTGACCCTGCTACTGGAGAACTTATTGAGGGTGATGTGGCAGATGAAGCCAAACAAGTAATGAAAAATCTTGAGGCTGTTTTAAGCGCGGCAGGAATGACCTTTGATCATGTAGTGAAAACGACCATTTTCCTCACTTCTATGCACGATTTTGCCAAGGTGAACGCCGTGTATGGCCAGTATTTTGATGAAGATAATGCTCCTGCCCGAGAAACGGTGGCGGTTAGAGACCTCCCTAAGTTTGTGAACGTAGAAATCTCGATGATCGCAATCAACTAGTTAAACACGAATCATGCGGCGGTGATAATCCATCAGTCCGTCGATAGGTCTGCGTTGCACCACGCCAAGGGTCAATCCGTTTCTTTCTAAGGTTTCTCGAAGTTCGTCCTTAAGGAAATGCGATATACTACCCACAAAGTGAATTTTCACGCGTTTGGCCTGCTCGTACTGCATGATATAGTTGTCTACGAAAAGCTGCATGCCCTTTTGGATCAAGCGCTGCATATACTCCGTATCTTTGTTTTGAATGAGGAATTTGGCAAACTTCGCGAGGTAGGTATTAGGGTTCGGTTCTTTATAGAGCTTGTTCTTAATGGCGTCTGCATCTAGGTTAAATTCTTGCGAGAACTTCTCTGCCAACTCAAACGGCATTTTGTGGAAGTAATAATCACGAAGCATTTGTCTTCCGAAGTAATTACCACTACAATCGTCCATTAAAATGTATCCGAGTGACTGTACTTTTTGAGTGAGTTCGTACCCATCAAAATAAGAACAGTTAGACCCTGTACCCAGAATACAAATGATAGCAGATTCTTCCTTGGAAGCTGTTGCGTAGACGGCCGCATAGGTATCCTCTTTCACCACAATACTCTTGGCATCCGGAAAGTATTCCCTAAAAATATTTTTAAGGTATTTGCGCATACGCTCTGTTCCGCACCCGGCACCATAGAAATAGAGTTGACTCACCTCTCTGCGGTGTTTATACAGCTCAAAATTATTGATCAAGCGCTCATTGATAATTT